>DATFEK010000179.1:0-7590 GCA_035251305.1 Gaiellaceae bacterium
GGCCGCCGCCGAGCTCGACGCTCGCGACTCCGATCTCGAGCGCGGAGAGGCGGGTCACGACGCCCGATCGCGGCGCGAGCACCTCGCGGACGACGGGAGCCCGCGGAAGCACGTCGAGGTCCGGGTCGCCACCCTGAGCGCGTATCCAGCGTTCGTAGGTCTCGCGCGCGGAGCCGTCGGTCGTGGCGCGCTCGGCACGTTCCCGGCCCTCGGCGAGGTCGACCCCGAGATCGGACAGCACGAGCAGGCGCGCGCAGGCGTCGAGGACGAGCTCGGTGAGATCGGGTGGGCCCTCGGCGCTGATCGTCTCCACCGCCTCACGGATCTCGAGCGCGTTGCCGACTGCCGCGCCCAGCGGCTGGTCCATGTCGGTGAGAATGCACACGACCTGACGGCCTGCTCGCTTGCCGAGGTCGACCATCTGCTCGGCGAGGATGCGCGCGTCGTCCACGGTCTTCATGAAGGCGCCGTCTCCGACCTTCACGTCGAGCACGATCGCGTCGGCGCCGGCGGCGAGCTTCTTGGACATGATCGAGGACGCGATGAGCGGGACGATGTCGACCGTCGCCGTCACGTCCCGGAGCGCGTAGAGCTTCTTGTCGGCAGGGACGAGGTCGCCGGTCTGGCCGATGATCGCGAGCCCGACGTCGCGAACCTGCGCGACGAACTCGTCGATCGTCAGCTCGACGCGATAGCCCGGGATCGACTCGAGCTTGTCGAGCGTGCCGCCGGTGTGACCGAGCCCGCGCCCCGACATCTTTCCGAAGGGGACGCCGCAAGCCGCGACGATGGGGCCGACCGCGAGCGACATCTTGTCTCCCACGCCGCCCGTCGAGTGCTTGTCGACGACGCGCCGGCCGATTGCGGCACCGAGATCGAGCGTCTCGCCCGAGCGGATCATCGCGTCGGTCAGCGCGTGCGTCTCTTGCCCCGAGAGCCCCTTGAAATACACGGCCATGCACCAGGCGGCCATTTGGTAGTCGGGCACGTCTCCGCGCGTGTAGCCGAGGACGAGCTCGGAGATCTCCTCAGCGGAGAGCTCCGCGCCGTTCCTCTTTCGCTCGATCAGCTCGGCGGCGCGGGTCACGTGTCCTTCCTAGCCATCTGGCGTCGCGGTCTTGCCACGGCAACGATCATGCCCGATGAAGGTGTGGCAGATCATCGGCCTGGTCGAGGCGGACGGCTGGTATCTGGTGCGAACGCGTGGTAGTCACCGCCAGTACAAGCACCCCGCGAAGCCTGGCAAGGTCACGGTGCCCGGCAAACGTTCGGACGAGTTGCGGCCCAAGACCGCCGCAAGCATCCTCGAGCAGGCAGGCTTACGCCGATGACTGAGTACGCGCGAATCGCCGAGAACTACCTCATCCTCGTCGAAGGTGGCCCTCCGACGAACTACTCAGCGTGGTCTCCCGACGTTCTCGGCTGCGTCGCGACGGGTGACACGATCGAGGAGTGCGTCGCGCAGATGAAGGAGGCGCTCGCCTTCCACCTCGAAGGGCTCGCGGAGGACGGCGACCCGATCCCGGTGCCTCTTGGCCCGGGCGTCTACGTCGCTCACACGCCGAGTCCCGCAGCAGCCTAAGGCGCTTTCTCCGCAACGAAGATCACCGGCCGCCGGCGGACGACCAGCGGCTCCTCGAGCTCCGGCACGCGATCCGCCCACTCGCAGAGTCGGATCGACGACTGGAGGTACGCGCGGATCTGGTCCGCGTCGCGCAGGGTGACGGTGCCTGACGCGTCACGTGTCTCGACTGCGCTGAAGTGGCGGCCGAGGATCTCGGCGCCGTTCTCGGCGCGAAAGGAGAAGCCCCAGCCCTCGACGCCTGCGAGGTCAAGCATCTCCTGCAGATGGTCGGAGGCGTTCGTCACCGCAACGAGTCGCCCGGCCGGTCGCAGGACACGCGCGAGCTCTGCAACAGCCCGATCGAGGTCGGGCACGTGGTACAGCATCCACGCGGCGACGACGACGTCGAACGCCACGTCGGCGAAGTGCAGCTCCTGAACGTCCCCGATTCGCGCATCGACCCCGCGTGCGCGGGCGATCTCGACCATCCGCTCGGACTGGTCGATCGCGATGACCTCCGCCGCGAGCTCGGCTGTCATCCGTTCCGCGAGCTCGCCTTCCCCGCAGCCGACCTCGAGCACCGACTGCGGCCGAACCTCGGCCACCGCCTGGAAGGCAATCTCGCGGGCGTCGGGGCCCGTCACGTCTGTGTAGATGCTCTTCCGCGCGGCGAGGCCGACCTCCGACGCGTACTGCTCGCGGACGGCCGCGGGATCGTCGATGCGCGTCACAACTCGATGACGCGGCCGGGGAGCCTCTTCCCCGCCGACTTCCCGCCGAGCCACGCACTGACGGTCGCGCCCACGTCCGCGAATTCGCCCTCCTCGTGAATCCGCCCCGCGGCATTCCGCCCAGCCGCATACGCCAACAGCAGTGCGTGCTCTCGCGAGTGATCCGTGGAGGGCGTGGTCGGGTCGCAGCCGTGATCGGACGTCAGGATCAAGAGATCCCCGGGGTGCAGCGTCTCCAGGATGTCGGGCAGGCGCCGGTCGAAGTCCTGCAGGCAGCGATGGAAGTTCTCGGGGTCGTTGCGGTGCCCCCAGAGCATGTCCGTCTCGACGAGATTCACGACGACGAGGCCCCTGTCGATCGCCTCGAGGAGCTCGATCGTGCGGTTGATTCCGTCCACATTCGACTTCGTCGGGAACGACTCGTCGACGTCGCACCCGGCGAAGATGTCCGAGATCTTGCCGACGCCGTAGACGGTGCTTCCCGCCTCGCGAAGCAGCGAGAGGTAGTTGGGACGCGCAGGCTCGAGCGAGAAGTCGTGACGATTCGGCGTGCGCTCGTAGTTCCCGGGCTCGCCCACGAAGGGCCTGGCAATCACGCGTCCGACGGCATGCCGGCCGGTGAGGATCTCCCGTGCGACGCGACAGCCGTCGTAGTGCTCCTCGAGCGGGATCGTCCCCTCGTGCGCGGCGATCTGAAAGACGGAGTCGGCCGACGTGTAGACGATCCACTTGCCGGTCTCCTGGTGCTCCTCGCCGAGCTCCTGGATGATCTCCGTGCCCGAAGCGGGCTTGTTGCCCAGCACGCCCCGCCCGGTCTGGTTCATGAACGGATCGATCACCTCGTCGGGGAAGCCGTGAGGGTAGGTCGGAAAGGCTATCGGCGTGACGATGCCCATGTGCTCCCAGTGGCCGGTCGTCGTGTCCTTGCCCTTCGAACGCTCGAGCAAGCGGCCCGCGACGGCCGGAGCACCGGGCTGCGGAGGGCAGCCCTCGAGCGGAATCACGTTGCCGAGGCCGAGCGCCTCCAGATTGGGCAGGTCGAGGCCACCGACTGCCTGGGCGACGTTGCCCAGCGTGTTGGAGCCTTCGTCCCCGTAATCACCCGCGTCCGGCAGCTCTCCGGCGCCGACGGCGTCGAGGACGATCACGCATGCGCGCGGCACTACTGGGCCGCCATCTGCGCGTGCGTGCGTCCTCGGTCAGGCACGTCGCTATTCTACGGCGGCTTTGGACGACGCCCTCGGGATCCTCCTGCTCGCCGTCTACATCGTCGGGATCCTTGCTCTCTCGGCTTTCGTGACCTTCGCGGTCGTCAAGATCTTCCCCACCGAACGGAATCCGAAGAAGCCGGACAAGCCCGAGCCGCCTTCGACAGGAAACGGTGGCGAGGGCGCCGGACGCCTGTTCCGCAAAGCGAAGCGCGGAACAGCCTAGGCGCGCCGGCGGCGCTACGCCACGCCGGCGGCGAGAGCGTCGTCGAGCGGCGTGTACTCCATTCCGTGCGCTTCCGCGACCGCTTCGTAGGTCAGCTTTCCGCCGATCGTGTTCACGCCGCGGGCGAGCTCCGGATTGGATGTGATCGCCCCGATCGGGCCCATCTCGGCCAACTGCTCGACGTAGGCCAGGGTGACGTTCGTCAGCGCGCGCGTCGAGGTGATCGGCACGGCGCCGGGCATGTTCGCGACGCAGTAGTGGATCACGCCTTCGATCGTGTAGACGGGGTCGTCGTGCGTCGTCGGCCTCGACGTCTCGGCGCATCCGCCCTGGTCGATCGCGACGTCGACGAACACCGAGTCCTCCTTCATCGTCCGGAGGAGATCCCGCGTGATCAGCTTCGGAGCGAGCGCGCCGGGAATGAGCACGGCGCCGATCGTGAGATCGGCGTCCCTGATCGACTCCTCGAGCTGGAGGCTCGAGGACATGAGGAGCTGTACGCGCCCGCTCAGGATCTGCTCGAGGAAGCGCATGCGCTCGACCGAGCGCTCGAGGATCGTCACCTGCGCGCCCATCCCGAGCGCGATGACGGCCGCGTTGTAGCCGACCATGCCGCCGCCGATGACGAGCACCCGTGCCGGTGCGACACCCGCGACGCCGCCCAGGAGGATCCCGCGGCCCCCCTTCGGCTTCTCGAGGTGATCCGCGCCCGCCTGCGGGGCGAGCCGCCCCGCAATCTCGCTCATCGGAGCCAGCAACGGCAGCGCGCCGCGGTCGGTCTCCACGGTCTCGTATGCGATCGCCGTGATGCCAGAGTCGAGGAGCGCGCTCGTCAGCGGCTCGTCGGCCGCGATGTGCAGGTAGGTGAAGAGCGTCAGACCCTCGCGCAGCCGCGGGTACTCCTCGGCGATCGGCTCCTTGACCTTGAGCAGGAGATCGGCGCTCCCCCATACGTCGTCGACCGCTGCGATCGACGCTCCTGCACGCTCGTAGGCCTCGTCCGGGAAGGCGCTGCCGACGCCCGCGCCGGCCTCGATGACGACTTCGTGCCCGCTTTGCACGAGCTCGCGCGCGCCGGCAGGCGTCAGCGCGACCCGGTACTCCTGCGCCTTTAACTCCTTGGCCACTCCGATCCGCATCGGGGCCGCAATCTATCGGCTTTCCAGGGGTGTTATGAATGGACACCTATTCCGAGAAGGAGGAGCCGTGTACACGTCAGGCGTGTGGATCGTGAAGAAGGGCCGGGAGGACGATTTCGCCCGCCGCTGGCAGGAGAGCTCCGACAGCCTGTCCCTGGATTTTCCCGATGTCACGTTCCGGTTGATGCGCGACCGAGCGAATCCGCAGCGATTCGTGAGCCTCGGCGACGGCTGGCGTAACCTCGAGCAGGTCGAGGCGGCCCGCAGCTCGCCTGCCTTTCAGGATGCGATGGCGTCGATCTGGCGGCTGCTCGACTCGGGCGAGATGTCGACTCTGGATCTCGTCGCCGAGATCAGCTGACCAGCTCGCGGGCGGCGTCGACCAGCGCGAGCGTGACCTCGACCATGGACTCGAGGTCGGCAACGGCGATGTGCTCGTCGGGCGTGTGGATCTCCATCATCCCGTTCGCGAGGTTGACGCACTCGAGACCGCGCGCGTTGAAGACGTTCGCGTCGGCTCCTCCCCCGCTCAGCGCGTAGCTCGCCGTGAAGCCTGCGCGCTCGAGCGCCGTCGCGGCCAGCCGCACCGCCGTGTCGTCCTCGCGGAAGCGGTAGCCGGGGAAGCTCGGACGCACCTCGCTTTCCACCTCGCACTCGGCGAGACTTGCCGCGAACGCCGCCGATTCGAGCATCTCGCGCACGAGCTCGATCGCCTTTCGCTCGTCGTGCGATCGTACCTCTGCCGTGAACGAGCACCACTCGGGGACGACATTCCGTGCGGTTCCGCCGGTGATGACGCCGACGTTCGCGCTCGTCTTCTCGTCCACGCGACCGAGCCGGAAGTCTGCTATCGCCCGCGAGGCGGCCGCAATGGCCGAGCGGCCATCCTCGGGATTCATCCCCGCGTGCGCCGCGCGCCCATGGAAGCGAAAGTCGAGCAGACGGCCGTGTGGCGAGCCGAGCACGATCTCGCCGATCGGCGCTGCCTGGTCGTAGACGAAGCCCGTACTCGCGACGAGCCGCGTGAGGTCGAACGCGTCCGCGCCTCGTAGCGACACTTCTTCCTGCGGGGTGAACACGAGCTCGATCCCAGCGTGGGGCTTGCGTTCGCGGAGGATCCGCCGGATCGACTCGAGCATCACGACGATCGCGGCCTTGTTGTCCGAGCCGAGGATCGTTCCCGCCGCGTTGCGCACGATCCCGTCCTCGACGACCGGCTCGATAGGTCCCTCGGGCGGCACGGTGTCGGTGTGAGCACATAGAAAAACGGGTACCCCATCAGGATGGCCGTTCGTGGCCGGCAGCCGGCAGTAGATGTTCCCCGTGTCTCCCTCGAGCCGCGCCGCCGCATCGTCCTCGTCCCAGTCGAGGCCCAGCGCGGTGAGATACGCGCCGACTCGGTCCGCCACCGCGCGCTCGTTCCCGGAGGGGCTCGGAAGCGCGCAGAGCTCGAGGAAGTGCTCGAGGAGCGGACGAACCATCACCGGGCCTTGATCCTACGCACCCCCCGAGTTGTGAACGTGAATTGTGAGCGTGTAGTGTCCGGCCGAGAGACCTGGTGGGAGCCGTAACCTTCGAGGGAGTCGGCAAGGTCTATGCCGACGGGACGCGCGCGGTATCCGGGATGGATCTGAAGATCCACGACGGAGAGTTCATGGTGCTCGTCGGGCCGTCCGGATGTGGCAAGACGACCGCTCTGCGAATGGTCGCCGGGCTCGAGAACATCAGCGAGGGCGTTCTCCGGATCGGCGACCGCATCGTCAACAACGTGGCCGCCCGTGACCGCGACATTGCGATGGTGTTCCAGAGCTACGCGCTCTACCCGCACCTGACCGTCTACGAGAACATCGCCTTCGGCCTCCGGCTCCGAAAGACTCCGAAGGACGAGGTCGATCGCCGCGTGCGCGAGGCTGCTCACGTCCTCGGGCTCGTGGAGTTTCTCGATCGCAAGCCGCGCGCCCTCTCGGGCGGCCAGCGGCAGCGAGTCGCCATGGGACGAGCGATCGTCCGGGAGCCGCAGGCGTATCTGATGGACGAGCCGTTGTCGAACCTCGACGCGAAGCTGCGAGTACACATGCGCGCCGAGATCGCCAGCCTCCAGAACGATCTGGGCGTGACCACGATCTACGTCACCCACGACCAGGTCGAGGCCATGACCATGGGTGACCGCGTCGCGGTCATGCGCAAGGGCGAGTTGCAGCAGGTCGCTCCGCCGCAGGAGCTCTACGAGCGACCCGTGAACCTGTTCGTCGGCGGCTTCATCGGATCGCCTGCGATGAACCTCGTCGAGGGGAGCATCGCTCGCCACAACGGCAGGCTCGCTGTCCGTATCGGCGAGCATCAGCTCGCGCTCAGTGACGAGCTCATCGCGTATCGCCCGAGTCTCGAGGCGTACGTCGACAAGCGCCTCGTCGTCGGCATCCGCCCGGAAAACCTGGAGGATGCGGCCCTCGAGCCCGACACGCCGGAGGATCAAAGACTCCGCGGCGTCGTCGTGCTCCGTGAGACGCTGGGTTCCGAGATCGTGGCCCACTTCACGGTCGGCGCTCCGCCCGCGTTGACCGAGGACGTGCGCGAGCTTGCACGCGACGTCGGTCAGGAAAGCGCAGTGCAGGCAGCCGTCGCGGAAGGGGAGAACGAGACGGTCATGGTCGGTCGCTTCGGCCCGCGTTCGCGCATCAAGAACGGAGACGTCGTCGATGTCGCGGTCGAGACGGGCGCC
>DATFEK010000185.1:0-4394 GCA_035251305.1 Gaiellaceae bacterium
AATGCAGGAGCACTCCGCCATCGGCGAACGGATTCTTCGGAACGTCGACGAGTATTCCGAGATCGCGACTGTCGTGCGAAACCATCACGAGCGCATCGATGGGCAGGGCTATCCCGACGGGCTGGTTGACGAGGACATCCCACTGGTCTCGCGCATCATCGCCGTCGCCGATGCCTACAACGCCATGACCTCGGACCGGCCGTATCGAGACGCGATGCCGAGCCGCGTCGCCCGGCTCCGGCTCGCGCAGGCCGTCGACAGCCAGTTCGACACTGGTGTCGTCGCCGCGTTCGAGGCCCTTCTGGCCGGCGCCAGCGAGGACTACCGGCTCGCGCGTCGACCGGATTTCCGCGAGTTCGCGCAGAGCACCTACGACGACTCGTCCGACGACTCGCTCGGGGCAGTCGCGGACGTCGCCTGATCGGCACGCTCCAGAATTGCCTGAACCGCAAGAGCGGTTCGCGAGCGGAGCCCTAGCTTGTCGTAAATGTGGTGCGCATGCGCCTTGACCGTGGACTCTTCGATGAAGAGGAGCTTGGCAATCTCGCGGTTCGTGAGACGCTGCGCGAGCAACTCGTAGACCTCGCGTTCGCGAGGAGACAACCTCTCTCGGGGATCGCCCGCAGTGAAAATCGGCTCACCCACGGCGCAAGCAAGATCTTCGTCGCGCGCAGCCCTGATCAATCCGGTGATCCGTTCCTGCTGTGTTGACGAGCGAAGCAGGACCGTGAGCAGCTCGGGGGCCGACCTGTAAGCAGTCACCAGAATGTCCACAGCACCAGCTCCGAAGGCAGCGTTCTCGAGCTCCGCCACCCGTTCGATTGCATCAGGGCTGTGCTGCCTCAACGCACAGATCGCTTCGACCGCAGGAGCTAGGACCGTTGGCTCGACCGCCTGCGAGAGGCCCCGGACCTCATCGAGCAGGGGGCGAGCCTCTGCCGTACGACCTGCCGACGCGAGTACGAGCGCACGCGAAAGTACGACTTCTGCTCTGGCCGACGGAAGTGGTGACCGAACAGGAATCTCGATGGTCAGGGCCTCGTGAAAACGGGCCTGCTGAGCCAGGACACGCATCCATAGTGCTACACCGACTTGGTGCGCATGCGCATCGCGGCCAGACCGGCCAATCCGGATTGCTTCTGTCACAAACTTCTCTGCCTGTGTCCATCGCCGTAAGCCTGCGCAGGCGAGCGAGGCTGAGCACAGCGCATACGGGCGAGCGAAATCAAGGCGGAACTTGCGCACCGTCTCCAGAAATGCAGTCGATACCTCCAACGCCTCGTCATACCGAGCTGCCAGCCCCAGCACCGCCGAATACGTACTCTGGAACGAGGAAACAAGCATAGGGTCGCTCACGCCGCCAAGAAGCTCCGCGGCAGAGTCTGCATCCGCGAGATCTAGGGTTCCTAGTTTCAATTGGTAGCTCAACCGTGAGATCGCGGATCTGACGACCTCCGCCATGTCACGGCGCTGAACTCCCGCGGTAAGCGCACGCAACCAGCCCTCTGCATCCGGCATCTCGAGTTCGATTGCACACAGCAGCTGTCCCCATCTAGCCTCGCGCTGCTCGGACTCGGTCGCTGCAGCAGCCTCGGCGCGTCGGTACAGCTCCAAAGCCTCTTCCTCGCGCGATGCGAGGTGCGCCGCTCGCCCGGCGATCGACAGTGCGCGGAACGCGAGCTCGGAGTCCAGACTCGCCGCTCCCTCAGCGTACGCAATGGCCTCGACGTGCCGGCCGTAGCGAAGGGCCACCTCGGCTCGGGCGACGGAGAACGTCGCCGACTCGAGATCTGCGTCCGAAGCGAACTCGCACCAGCGCTGCACTGTCGGCAGCCGAGCAGTGTCGAGGAGGTCGTCCAGGGCCGCCCGCACGAGCGGTTCGAGCTCATCGGACAGGAGCCAACGCACGACCACATCGAAAGCCGCGTCCCAGTCAGGCCTCGACCGATAGTGCTCGAGGCAGACGGCCGTGGCCCCTGCCGCCGGGGTCAGCCCGAGTTGCTCGCTTCGCTCGGCGAGGAACGAACGCGCCAGGGGGTGGAGCTCGAGCTGAACGCCTCGCTCGACGAGGATGCCCACGTCGAGGGCAGCGGCGCAGACGACCTCCGCAGTTTCCGAGCCGATCAGCGCTCCCGCTAGCTCGCGATCGAGCACCGGAGCGACGGAGAGCGTGGTCATTCCTTGCTGGACGTCCTCACCGAGCGCACTGAAGACCTCCTCGGCGAAGAAGCGGTAGAGAGACTCCGGAACCTGTTCGGTTTCGCTCTCGATCTCGGCGGACGAGACGGCCGCCAGGCCGATCACCGCAGGCCAGCCGTTGGCGAGCGATACGAGCCCCGAAGCAGAGGGCGAGCTGCGACCGACCAGGACGTCCGCCGCCTCCTGTGTGTCCATCGCGAGGGCGGTCTGGTTGATCTCGAGGACGTCGCCGTAGAGGATCCGCTTGGAGGAAACCCACGCCGGGCGCTGGCGACTCGCGATCAGGAACTGGAGCGGAGACTCGGCCAGGAGTGCCGCGACGAATCTCTCGGCCTTCGGCTCGAGCGTGATCTCCTGGTAGTCGTCGATGACGAGCCAGCCCTCGTCCGGCCAGGCTGCGAGATCCTCCCCCAGGATCTCGGCCAGGGTCTCGACGTTCTCCGCCGGGGCAGGAAGCGCCCTGAGATGCTCGCGCAGGCGAACGTCACACCCTTCGACGAGAGGCCCACATGCCCGAGCGAGACCGAGGGCGAGCGCTGCCACATCCGTGGATGACGAGCGCGCCGTGAACCATGCTCCGCGCCGTCCGTCGCGAGCCACCCACTGCTCGGCGAGAGTCGACTTGCCGTATCCGGCCGGGGCGACGAGTGTTCGCACGCGGGCTCTCGATTGGTCCAGCAGTGCGAAGAGACGCGGCCGCTCGATGATCCGGCGGCGTCGGAGGACGCGAGCTTCCTCGACTGTCGGCGTCGTGGCCACCCCCTGCCCGCTGTCGCCTGAATTGGCACTCGACACTAACACCCCGGGACGGAGGGGGCACCCCGCGGCCGTCTCGCCGGTAAGGGTGCCCCTCTGTCAGCTGGGGAGCCGGACCGCAAGCGCGTAGCGGCGCCCCGTCGACAGCGGATCCTCTCCCGTGAGGAGACGGAACGCGATCGGGATCTGGCGGCGGCGGCGCACGCCCAGCTTCTGTCGAAGCACGTCGCAATGCGCCTTGGCCGTCCTGGGGGAGATCCCGAGCCGCACGCCGACCTCCTCGTTCGAGCACCCGGCTGCGATCAGTGCGACAACCTCGCGTTGCCGCGGCGTGATTGGTGCCGTCTTCCTGTCAGTGGCCAACTCGATCATGCCCACGAACCTACTCCCTCGTTCGAGGGACGCCCATTCGTCAGGGGGTGTAACGCGCGGTGTATTCCCGCGTGGAAGCCGCGAGCGCAGCTCCGGTCGCCCTAGGTCATGGGAACTTGCCGGAGGACCTTCGACGCGACACGATCGAGGATCTCCGAGAGGCTCTCGCCCGTGCAGGTGATGCCGTGGTTTCGCAGGCCGATCACGGCGTGGGCTGGATCGGGCTCGAGTGCGACCAGGTCTGCCACCGCGACCGCCAGCTCCTGTGTCCCGCACGGGTAGTTCACATCTGTCGCAGCGATGCCCTCCATCCACGCGTGGACGTGGAGAATCGCGCCGACCTCGGGATGCGCCTGGTAGATCATCCAGTGCTCGATGGCGTCGACCGAAACTCGCCGCGGCTCGATTCCCGGGGGGACGCTCAGCACGATGACGCCACGCTCGTCGTCGAAGTCCTTCACCATCAATATGTCTCTCCCGACGGATTCGAGCTGCGACTTGTCGACACCGCTCGCGCTCATCCAGAACCGCGTCTCGTCCTTGCGCGCGGAGAGGTTCCCGTACGAGAGACCGCCGACGCTGTAGAGCCGCATGACATGCCTGAGATCTCGCCCCGAGAGGTACTCCTCGACCGGGAACGGCGACGGGAGCAGGTCGAGGTCGTCGAGACGACGTCCGGCCTCGCCGATGTCTGCGGTGACTTCGTCTCCGTCCCAGAGCTCCGGCTCGAGGTCCGGGATCCATTCGTTGTCGATCACGAGTCTCGATGTCGCGAGCGGCTCCAGCCGCTCGTAGATCTCCGCTGGGTCGTCGGGCACGTGATACGTGCCACGCTCCATCGTGGTGAACCACACGCCCTCGCCGGGGACACGGAGGAGAACGACGTTGGAGAGCGTTCGCACGAGCATCGGGTAGTTCTCCTTGAGAGCATCCTCGGGGGCGTCCGGAAGCTCGTAGAAAGCCGCCGAGTACGTCCCACGCGACGCACGCCGGAACGCCTTCGGATCGGCCGGATCGAACATGTTCAGGACGAAGTCCGCCTGAGCGATGTCGTCGACGGGAACGAA
>DATFEK010000206.1:0-2627 GCA_035251305.1 Gaiellaceae bacterium
GACACGAGTTGCTCCTCCGGCGCGTCCTTGAGCAGGAAGCCGCTCGCGCCGGCTCGGAGCGCCTCGTACACGTACTCGTCGAGGTCGAAGGTCGTAAGCACGAGCACGCGCGGCGCGTCTTCGCTTCCGTCGATGATCCGGCGGGTCGCCTCGATGCCGTCCATCCTAGGCATGCGCACATCCATGAGCACCAAATCCGGATCGAGCTCGCTGGTGAGCGCCACCGCCTCGGCGCCGTCTGCGGCCTCGCCGACAACCTCGATGTCGGGTTCGGCACGCAGGATCATGCGGAAGCCGCCGCGCACGAGGGTCTGGTCGTCCACGAGCAGGACGCGGATGGTCATGTTCGCGCCGAGCCGAGCGGCAGGCGGACCCGGAGCGCGTAGCCGCCTTCGGGCCGCCGCCCCGCCTGGAGCTCGCCACCGTAGACGGAGACGCGCTCGCGCATGCCGAGCAGGCCGTACCCCGAGCCCGAACCGTCGCCGGTGCCGGAGCCGTCGTCTGCGATCTCGAGCTCGAGGTCGTCCTCGCCGTAACGGAGGAGGACCCGGACGCGCGCCGGACCGGCGTGCTTGAGGGCGTTCGTCAGCGCCTCTTGCACGATCCGGTAGGCGGAGAGGTCGACGCCCGGCGGCAACTCCCGCGCTTCGCCCTCGACGGCCACCTGGACCGGCAGCCCAGCGGCGTGCATCTGCTCGACCAGCCCGTCGAGCTCCTTCAGGCTCGGCTGCGGCGCCAGCGCGATCGCCTCGTCGCTCCTGCGGAGCATGCCGAGCAGGCGACGCATCTCCTCCAGCGCCTGGCGGCCCGTCCGCTCGATGATCGCGAACGCCTCGTCCGCATCGCCGGGCTCGGTCTGGAGTGCGCGCCGCCCGCCGCGTGCTTGGAGGACCATGATGCTGATCGAGTGCGCGACCACGTCGTGGAGCTCACGCGCGATCCTCGCGCGCTCCTCGGCGATCGCCGCCTCCGCCTTCGCCTGCTCCTGCTTCAGGAGTCCCTCGCTCAGGCGACGGCGCCGGACCGCCCGACCCGCCACCCAGGGGGCGCCGAAGAGCAGCGCGTAGAAGACGACGGTCTCGGCCGTGACGCCCGCCGGGTCGATCAGCACCGTATCCGTGACGTAGAGCGCGCACGTCATGCCGCCCGCGATCAGCGTCTGGCGGCCCTTCGTGTGCGCCGCAGCACTGTAGACGGCGAGCAAGAGCACGATGAATGGGACGAACCACTCGTTGTCGAGGTCCTTCGACAGCGCCACCGCAACGGAGACGGCAAGCATCAGCCCGAGCAAGAGGAGCGGAGCGCGGACCCGTCGAGCCGCGGCCAGCCCAAGAGCGACCGCGAGTGCGGCGCCTGCGAGCCGGTTCCCCATCGATCCGCCACGCAGCAGGATCTCAGCCAGCACCGCCACGGTCAGAGCGACAGCCAGGGCCTCGTCGCCGCGACGCCGGATGAAGCTCACGAGTTCGTCCCGCACGAGCACACGCTACGGCGTCGGTGCTCCGGATTCCATCCGTCGTCAGAGCGATACGCGTGGCTCGAAGTTCGCTCTCGAGAGCGAGCGAGTTCACCGCCCACGGCGACGACAAGCCTGCCGCCGGTTCCTACCGTCAGGCGTGCCCATCGGATCGAGGAAGGGGTGAGGCGCATGAAGCTCGACGGGACGCGACTCGAGCGGTCGCCGGGATCGCCACGCTGGCGGTTCGTCGCTCGTTGGATCTCCATCGCGGCGTCGGTCACGGCGGCGCTTGCGCTGCTCGTGGGGATGCCATCCGTCGCCGTCGCCGGAGCCGTGACGGAGAGGATACGGCTGGACGACGTCACGCAGAGCTTCCAGGACGTCAACCCATGCACCGGGGATCCGGTCACCGTCACCATGACCTACGACGGGGTGATCGCCGTCGCGGTCGACGCGCAGGGAGGGCTGCACCTGACGGGGACGCTCGTCGGCACCATCGACGTCGTGCCCTTCGACCCGAGCCTTCCCACGTACACCGGTCGTTTCACCAATTGGTTCGGAGAGAGCGCGTCCTTCAACAGCGACGGCGACTGGGTGACGTTGAACATCAAGTTGCACGGGTCCGACGGCTCGACGATCAGCTTCAACAACGTGTTCCAGTTCCACCTCTCCAACGGCGTCCTCCACGTGGCGTTCGACACGGAGCGGATCCGCTGCGGGAGCTGACGTGGCCGCGGGTAAGGATGGACTGGCCTTGGCAGCCCTGGCTTGAAGGAGGCGAAGATGAAAGAGCAGCAGCCGGCTATCGCAAGACGGGCGTGTCCTCCCGCGGGCAGCTCGCCCGGCTCCTCGCGCTCCCCGAGCGAGGCCTCTCCGTAGCCCAGCATCACTGGACCAGCAATCGTGCGCTGTTCCCCCGCTTCCGTTCGCTCGGACTCGATCCACGGTCGCTCGGACGAAAGCAGGGTGCGATGGCAGCACGCGAGTTCGAACGTGGAAGGAGGCAGATATGCGCGGACATCTCGCGAGATGGTTGGTCTCACCGCTCGTGGCACTCGTGATCGCCACGGTCCCCGCGGGCGCCGCCCTCGCCGATGAGCAGGACTTCAAGGCGACCGCCTTGCTCTCGGTGATCTCGGTACAGGTCGTCGGCGACGAAGCGCTGATC
>DATFEK010000209.1:0-8426 GCA_035251305.1 Gaiellaceae bacterium
GGTCATCTCTCGCATCACCGGCCTCGCGCTCATCTTAGACAGGAGGCTTCGCTACAGTTGCGGCCCCGGGCGATTAGCTCAGTCGGTTAGAGCGCCGCTCTGATAAGGCGGAGGCCCCTGGTTCGAGTCCAGGATCGCCCACTTTCCGACTCAGCGCTCTGATTGTCAGGCCGCGTTCCGAATGGTCGTGCCCTCGAGCACCTCGACCAGCTCGGCAAGCCCCTTCTCGTCCCCGAACGTGATCTGAAGCGTGCCGCCGGAGATACGCGTGGGCATTGCAGTCAGCCGTTCGGCGGCAGATCGAGCTCGGTCGGCCAGCGCGGGATCGACGGCAGCTGCTCGGCGAGGGCGCCTTCGCGCACCGCCTTCGTGCGCCGCGCGCTCCACAGCGCGCACCGAGAGCCCTTCCTTCACGATCCGCCGCGCAAGGCGGCGCCGGGCGTCGTCGTCGGGCAGAGACAGGACCGCGCGTGCGTGTCCCTCCGTCAGGTCGCCCCGAGCGAGCATCCAGAGCACCTCCTCGGGCAGCTCGAGAAGCCGAAGGCGGTTCGAGACGGCTGGCTTCGACCGTCCAACCCGCTGCGCGACATCGCCCAGCGACAGCTCGAACTCGTCCACGAGCGATGCGTAGGCGCGCGCCTCCTCGACCGGAGAGAGCTGTTCGCGGGCGACGTTCTCGACGAGCCCCAGGAGGAGCGAGTCGCGATCCCCGACATCGCGGACGACGGCCGGCAGCGTTGCGACTCCCGCCGCACGCGCGGCGCGCCAGCGGCGTTCGCCTGCGACGAGCTCGAACCCGCCCTCGGCGCGACGCCGCACCACGATGGGCTGGAGCACACCCTGGAGCCGAATCGAGCTCGCCAGACCGGAGGCAGCCTCGGGCTCGAAGCGGCGCCTGGGCTGGCGAGGGTTCGGGTGAATCGTCTCGACAGGGAGGTGGAGCAGCTCCGGCTGACCAGCGTCGCCCAGGAGAACCTCGAGGCCGCGCCCGAGGCCGCGCCGTTCCTTAGGAACGCTCGACAAGCTCCATCGCCACCTTCCAGTAGGCCTCCGCTCCGGCGGAGCGCCGGTCGTAGGCGATTGCGGGAACCCCGTGGCTCGGGGCCTCGGCCAGGCGGATCGAGCGGGGAATCGTCGTCGTGAAGACGAGCGAGCCGAAGTGACTTCGGAGCTCCGACTCGACCTCGGCGGCGAGTCTGGTTCGCCCATCGGCCATCGTCAGGAGGATCCCCGTGACGGCAAGCTCCGGATTGAGCCGAGCCTGCACGAGGTTGATCGTCCCGAGCAGCTGAGAGAGCCCCTCGAGCGCGTAGTACTCCGCCTGCACGGGGACGAGCGCACGGTTTGCAGCCGCGAGCGCGTTCACGGTCAGGGGACCGAAGGACGGGGGGCAGTCGAGCAGCACGTACGAGTACGGCTCGAGCGCGCCCACCAGGGCGTCTGCGAGGTACCTCTCGCCTTCTTCCCTCGTCGACAACTCGACGGCCGCGGCCGCAAGATCGCTCTTCGCCATGATTACATCGAGATTCGGCACCCCCGACGGCTTCGCCAGCGCATGGAGCGGGACGCCGTCGAGCAGGTCGTGCGTCGAAGCACCGTTCGCGCGCATGCCGAGACCGGAGGTGGCGTTCGCCTGCGGGTCGAGATCGATCAGCAGCACCCGCTCGCCGGCCTCTGCAAGACATGCACTGACGTTGACGGCGGTCGTCGTCTTTCCGACGCCGCCCTTCTGGTTCGCGACTGCGTAGACTTTCGTACTGCGCAAGACCGGAGATCCGCTGGTGGGGGCGCTCCGCTCGCGCGACAACCCTGGGGCGGGCACGCTCGAAGCCTAGAGGTCCTACCGGACGCCTTCGCTAGGCGAGCGGGCGCTTTTTCGCAACTCCCGCACGACGTGGGAAGCCCAACGGCGTGGGCGCGACCTTACGGAGCACGAGCAGGCCGTCCTGGTCGCCTTCGAGCGTGCCTCCCAGCTTCCCTGCGACCGTTGCGACACGGTCGCGCTCCGCGCGTCCGCCGACCCAGAGGATCACGATGCCTCCAGGCCGGACGAGCGGGAGGCAGAGCTCGGTCGCGACCGGCGGCTTCGCGAGCGCCTTCGCGAGAGCGACTCCGTAGGTGTCGGTGGGCTGTTCTTCGGCGCGGCCCCGAACCACGGTGACGTTCCGGAGCTCGGACGTGATCCTCGAGAGGAAGTCGCACTTTCGTCTCTGTGCCTCGAGCAGCACGAACGATCGCTCCGGAAGCTCGACCGCGAGCGGGATCCCCGGCGTGCCACCTCCCGACCCGACGTCGATCACTGGCCCCGGACAGTCGGCTACGAGCGGCTTCGCGCGCAATGCGTCATGGAGCAGCGCACGGCGGGCTTCGTCGAGAGCGCCGATCCCGGTGGCGCCCGGTTCTGCAACGACTTCCTCGAGCCAGCGCTCGAGGAACGCACTCGGCACGTCAATCCGTGGTCAGGCTGGGGAGGACGACGACGTACCGGTTCGGCTCCGAGCCCTCGCTCACGGTCTCGACCTCCGGGTCGTCCTTGAGCGCCTCGTGAACGATCTTTCGCTCGACGGGCGTCATCGGCTCGAGCTCGACTCGCCGACCTGTCGCAGAAGCGCGTTGCGCCGTGCGCTTCGCCATCGTCTCGAGCGTTGCGGTACGCCGCGCGCGATAGCCCGCCGCATCGACGACGACTTCGTGCTCTCCGCCCTGGGCCCTCGCCATCGCATTCGCGAGATACTGGATTGCGTCGATCGTCTGGCCGTGCTTGCCGATGAAAAGACCGAGATCCGCGCCTGTGCAGGTCACGGTCACGACGCCTTCGTGCTCGGCCGAGGACGCGACGACATTCGCCCCGATCGCCGCTGCAGCCCGCTGGACGAACTCGAGCGCGGCATCTGCCTCCGTGCTGGATTCGGGCGCCGGAGTACGCGGTCTCGCAAGGACGGTCGCGATCACCTGCGCAGGGGTGAAGCCCACGCCCAGGAGGCCGCGCTCTCCCTCCGAGACCACTTGGAACGCCACGCTGTCCCGGTCGAGACCGGGAACGAGCAGCTCGAGCTCGCGAAGTGCCGACCACTTGGCCTCGCCGACGGTCTCGCCGGTAGCCTCCACGGTCACCGCCTCGGAATCGCTCATCTCCTGGCCCTCCCGCCGCGCTTTCGCTTCACGCGACGCGGGGGTCCGGTGCGCGGAGTACCGCCATCTCCCCCGGGCTCGGCGGGCGAGGCCGGCGGCGATTCCCCGGACTCCTTCGGCGGCGTTCTGCTCGAACGCTTGGGTGGGACGACCGGCTTCGGCATCTGGCGTCGCGTGATGATGCCCTGTCCCGTCGTCCAGAGGTTGGTCGTGAGCCAGTAGATCATGAGCCCCGAGGGAAAGCCGAGGATGAACGGCAGGAAGACGATCGGTAGCACCATGATCATGATCCGCTGCGCCTGGCTCTGCATCGACGTCGACATCAGCCACGTCGACGTCAGCTGGCTGACGACGTAGACGAGAATCAGAAGTGGCCCCCAGGCGTCCTTGGTTGGCTCCGTGATATCGATGAGGCTCAACCACTCGAGGGCTGAGTGGAATCCCGGAAGAACATTGTTGGCGGAATCGCAGAAGTCGCCACGGGTCGGGTCGCAGAAGATCTCCTTCTTGAAGTCTCGGAGTACGAAGAACAGACCGATGAAAATCGGGATCTGAAACACGATCGGCAGGCAGGAGGCGTACGGGTTGATCTTGTTCTCCTTGTAGAACTTCATGAGCTCTTCCGACTGCTTCTGGCGGTCGTTCTTGTAGCGCTGCTGGATCGCCTTCATTTCGGGGGCGTGGATCTGCAGGCTCTGCATCGAGTGGATCTGGCGGATCGCGACCGGGACGAGGAGCATCCGCACGATCACGGTCAGCGCGACGATCGCCCAGGCCCAGGACAGACCGGCCGAGTCGTGGAGCCAGATCAAGACCTCGGTGAGGACGTTCTCGAGCGGAGAGAGGATGCCCCCGACGATCACGTTCGAGCCCTCCCGGACCGAAAGAGCGGAAAGACGGCCTGGTCGCGCGCATGGTCGACCCCTCCGTGGCTCCACGGATTGCAGCGAAGGAGACGCCAGCCGGCGAGGATCGTGCCTCGCAGGAGCCCGAACTCACGAAGTGCGTCGATCGCGTACTGCGAGCAGCTCGGGTGGTACTTGCACGTTCCCTGTGGCGTCAGGAGGCCGAAGGTCCAGCGCCAGAGATGGACGGCTGCGATGCCGGCGTACTTCACGTTCGGACCTTTCCGAGCACCTCGGAGATCTCGGCGACGAGCCATTCACGTCCACGCGTCTCTGCTGGCTCGGCGAAGCCGGGGCGGGCCGCCAGGACGTAATCGTGACCCGCCGGGACCGCGTCGAGGACCTCCCGCCATGCTTCTCGGAGAAGGCGCTTGACACGGTTCCGAACGACAGCGGAGCCGACAGAGCGAGGAACCGCAAGACCCAGGCGAGGCGACCCGTCTGTGTCGTCGTCACGCGGGAACCAGTGCAGGACTAGGTGCCGAGTCGACGCCGACTGACCACGTCGGTAGACCGCTTCGAAATCCCGCGAGCGGGAAAGCCGGTTGCGGCGCTGCACGGACGGGCGCCTCAGGCCGAGAGGCGCTTGCGCCCTCTCGCGCGACGGCGCTTCAGAATCGCGCGGCCTCCGCGCGACGCCATTCGCGCCCGGAATCCGTGTCTCCGCTTGCGGCGGCGGACGTTCGGTTGATAGGTGCGCTTCACGTCTCTTCGCTCTTCGAAAGGGTACTGCGGCCGGGGGAGCGGGCAGTATAGACGACGTACTGGAGCCGTCGTTTTCCACAGACGGACGTGGCGCGGTCCGTCCCGAAATCGCTGCTCCGCGCCTCTCGGCGTTTTCTGATTCGAGAACCGTGCTTCCGCCTTCCACACCTGTGGAAAGAGATGTGGAACGCGGGAAATACCTGGAAAATAGGCCCTTTTTCATCCACAGGCGGTGGTCGGGATGGCGTTGAGGCGCGTTGCGAGTGGTGCTATGCTCGCCGTTCCCTACGACCCGATGTAGCGTGAGGACGGGTGGAGAACGCCACCGAGCCAACAGCCGAGATCCTCTGGGAGTCGATTGCAGATCGGCTGAGAGAGGCGCTCACCGAGACGACGTACGAGACTTGGTTCGGTCACGCCGGCCCAGTGTCGCTGGGTGAGCACCAGCTCGTCGTCGAGGTCCCCAACGACTTCACGCGGGACTGGATCCAGGGTCATTTCCTCGACTTCGTGTCGGGAGTCGCACGGGAAACGCTCGGTCGCGAGGTGCTCGTTGCCTTCACGGTCAGCGAGCGGAGGCCTCAGCCACCCGCCGCGACGAGGCCCGCAGAAACCGAGCTTCGCCGTCGCGAGGCGGAGATCTCGTACCGCGATTCGCCAGAGGTCGCCCTGAACTCGAAATACACGTTCGACCTTTTCGTGATCGGCTCGTCGAATCGCTTCGCGCACGCCGCGGCGCTTGCGGTTGCCGAGGCCCCCGCGCAGGCGTACAACCCGCTCTTCATCTACGGCGGCACAGGGCTCGGCAAGACGCACCTGCTCCAGGCCATCGGCCACTACGTCAGGCAGCACTCGCGTCGGCTGACCTTGCGCTACGTGACGAGCGAGACGTTCATGAACGACTTCATCGACTCGCTCAGGGACAAGAGGATCGAGGGCTTCAAGAGGCGCTATCGCAACTACGACGTCCTTCTCATCGACGACATCCAGTTCTTCGAGGGAAAAGAGCGGATACAGGAGGAGTTCTTCCACACGTTCAACTCGCTCTACGAGGGCGGCGCGCAGATCATCATCTCCTCCGATCGTCCACCGCGAGAGATCGCCACGCTCGAGGAGCGCCTCCGGTCGCGATTCGAGTGGGGTCTGCTCACCGACATCCAGGCGCCCGACCTCGAGACACGGATCGCGATCCTCCGCAAGAAGGTCAACACGGAGCGGATCGCGATCACGGATCCCGAGGTGCTCACGTTCATCGCCGGGCGTGTCTCGTCGAACATCCGAGAGCTCGAAGGAGCACTCACTCGGGTCGTCGCGTTCTCGTCCCTCACGGATCGGCCGATGACGGTGGAGCTCGCCGAGCACGTTCTCAAAGACGTGTTCCCGCAAGGAGACGCAGCACCGGAGGTAACGATCTCGCGGATCCAGGAAGCCGTGTCCAAACGCTTCGGAGTCACTCTGGACGAGCTCGTGAGCCCTCGAAGATCTCAGGCGGTCGCCTATCCGAGACAAGTGGCGATGTACCTCTCGCGCGAGCTGACCGACTCCTCGCTGCCGATGATCGGCAGGGAGTTCGGAGGACGCGATCACACGACGGTGATCCACGCGAAGGACAAGATCACCAGGCTGATTCGCGAGGACCGCTCGGTGTACAACCTTGTGCAAGAACTCACCGCCCGTATCAAGCAGGCCCGCTGAGATGGGGGTCCCTGATGTCGGCCTGGACCGCCCTGTGGAAACCGGTCCTCTTCGCCCACCGGTCCACACACACGGGTTTTCCCCGCTTCTAGTGCACAATCACCTCGTCATCCACGTGATCCACACTCCTACTACTTCTACGAGTTCTTTTCAGTAATGAACACAGACCTAGCATCCGGAACGGCTCTCAGCGCGACCTGCGCGCGAAACGAGCTCGCATCCGCGCTCGCGACCGTCGCTCGTGCGGTGTCCAGTCGAGGCGCTGTTCAGGTCTTGAGCGGGATCCTGCTGAAGGCGGAGGAAGGGCGGCTGACGCTTGCAGCCACCGACATGGAGATCTCGCTGCGTGCCTCCATCGCGGGTGAGGTCTCCGGGGATGCGGCAGTCGTCGTGCCGGGCCGTCTTCTCACCGATCTCGTACGCCTCTTGCCTGCGGACTCGGTCACGCTGACGCACGAGGAGGGAGACGGCGTCCTCGCGGTGACGTCCGGAGGTCACTCGTCACGCCTGAACGTGTACAGCGCGGAAGACTTCCCGCGACTCCCGCCACTCGACGTCTCACTGCAGGAGATTGATGCAGCATCGCTTCTGGAGACGATCGAGAAGGTTGGCCGGGCGGCATCTCGCGACGAATCGCGACCCGTGCTCACGGGCGTCCTCGTCCGTTTCGAGGGCGATCAGCTGATCATGGCCGCGACGGACTCGTACCGGCTCGCCGTGAAGGAGACGGTACTCAACGCGACGTCCCCGGAGCTTGACGCGATCATCCCGGCCCGCGCGCTGCAAGAGCTCGCTCGCCTGGCCGCCGGCGAAGAGCACGTCGAGCTCGGCGTGCACGAGAACTACGTCATATTCGCGGCCGGCGATGCGTGGCTCACGAGTCGACGCATCGACGGCCAGTTCCCGAACTACAAGCAGCTGCTCCCCGAGACGTTCGAGGCGGAGATCACACTTCAGCGCGAATCGCTGCTCGAAGTCGTGCGCCGAGCTGGAGTGATGGCTCAGCGCAACGCGCCGCTTCGCCTCCGATTCGCGGACGGCGAGCTCACGATCTCGGCGCAGACGCAGGATGTCGGCGAGGCGACGGAGTCACTTCCGATCGATTTCGCCGGTGAAGAGGTCGAGATCGGCTTCAACCCCGACTTCCTTCGGGACGGTCTCGAGGCGGTGTCGAGCGACACGATCCAGCTGAAGCTCATCAACCGCTTGCGTCCCGGTCTCATCGCTTCGCCGGACGAGAGCTTCTGGTACTTGATCATGCCCATCCGGCTCGCGGGCTGATCGTCCGCGAGCTAACGCTCCGGGACTTCCGCTCGTACCGCAGGCTCGAGCTCGAGCTCGAGCCGGGGATCGTTCTCCTCCACGGTCCGAACGGCGCGGGAAAGACGAACTTGCTCGAGGGTCTTCACGTCGGCACGCAAGGGTTCTCACCGCGTGCCCGAAGCGATGCGCAAATGGTGCGGTTCGGCGCCGAGGCCGCTCGGGTCGGTCTGCGCGGGACGAACGCGGAGACTGCTTTCGAGACCGACGTGGTTCTGGCTCCTCGCGATGCCCGCCGCGCTCACCTGAACGGCCACCGGCTTGCTTCCGCGGACCGGCTTCGTCTCGAGCTCCGTACGCTCGTGTTCACGCCCGACAGGCTCGCCGTCGTGAAGGGCGCGCCCGCGACGCGGAGGGCCTACATCGACAGAAGCCTCGGCCGGCTGTCTCCGGCGAAAGCGTCGCTCCCACTGGAGTACGCGGCGGCCGTAGGTCAACGAAACGCCGGACTCCGCCGTCTCCGTGCCGGAAGCTCGTCGTCCGAGGCGCTGCGGCCGTGGACCGAGCGAGTGGTCGTGCTCGGTATCGAGCTCGTCGCTGCGCGCGCCGAGACTGCGGCTACGCTCGCGGGGCCGTTCGCCCAGCTTGCCGGCGCGCTCGGGCTCGATGCCGCCGAGCTCGCCTACGACGGCGAGGCGCCGACGATCGCAGAACTCGACGCGCGCCTCG
>DATFEK010000221.1:0-2826 GCA_035251305.1 Gaiellaceae bacterium
CTCACGGACGCCGTACCGGCGGTAGCCGGCAGGGGTGCGGCTCGGGACGACGAGACTCGCGGCCTCGAGGTAGCGCAACATGCGCGGAGACCAGCCGGAGCGCCGGCTCGCCTCGCCGATCGTCGACGCCGGCTCCACGGGCCAACCTTACCATAGGCGTGTGAAGGTAGTCCTCAGCCGCTTTGGAACGGGGGCCCACGCCGAGGAACCGGGGTTGAATGGATGATCGAGGTCGTCGTCAAACCATGCATCGTGAAGCGGTCGAGCACCTCCTCGAGGTCGTCGATGGAACGCAGATGGAGGCGAAGGAGGTAGCAGCGCCTCGCCGGTTCTCGTCGACCCGGTCGCGGTCGCGGCGGAGATCGGCGTCGGGCTCGTCGCCCAGGTCCCGACGCCGGTCGAGGTCGCAGGCGTCGCGCTCGTCGGCGCCGCAGTGGCGGTTCCCCGCGAGCGTAGGGATTGACTAGGGCGCGCTCGTCCCCTCGCGTCCGTACCTGTCCTCGAGGCGGACGACATCGTCCAGCTGCGTCGTGGAGACCTCGACGACGAGGGTGTCCTCGATCGCTGTCACGCGGTGCACCGTCCGGGGCCGGAAGTGAAAGGCGTCGCCGGCAGTGATTTCGATCGCCTCGAGCTCGTCGTGGACGCCGCCGAGCTCGAGTCGCGCCCTGCCATCCTGGACGAGCCACGACTCGTCCTTGGCCTCGTGGTACTGGAGGCTCAAGGCCTCGCCGGCGCGCACGAAGAGGAGCTTCCCTACGTAGGCGTCGGCCTCGGCCCAGACGAGCTCCCAGCCCCACGGCTTTTCGACCCTGCGCGGCTCGACGCCGTAACGAGTGCGGGCATCTCGGCTCACGAGAACCGGATCGCTTGCTCGGGGATCGTCTGACCGGCTCCGATCCGCAACCCGTGGTCGAGCACGTTGCCATCGCCCATGGACGCGCCGGGCCCGACGACCGCCAGGTTGTGGAGCGCGCACTCGGCGCCGAGCGTCGCATCGTCTCCCACGATGGAGCCGACGACGACGCAGCCGGCACCGACAATGGCCCGTGAGCCGACGATTGCGTTCTCGACGACGCCTCCCGCCGCGAGTCGCGAGCCAGCGCCCAGCACGGCCAGGCTCCCGAGTCGCGCCCGCGCCTCGACCACTGCATCGGGACCGACGTACACGGGAGGCACGAGCCTCGCTGCGGGATCGACCTCGGCCGTCGGATGCACGAGGGTGAAGTCGAGGCCGAGCGCGCCGCCCACCTCGGTCGAGAAAAGCCGTTCGAGAACATCGCGGTGGGCCTGCAGGTACGACTCGGGCGTTCCGACGTCGAGCCAGTATCCGGGCAACGCGATTCCGTACACGGCACCGTCGGCCGCAAGCTGGGGAAACACCTCCCGTTCGATGGAAACAGGCCTGCCGGGAGGCACGAGGTCGAGCACCTCGGGCTCGAGAACGTAGAGCCCGGCGTTGATCAGATCGGTGTCGATCTCCTCCGGGCGCGGCTTCTCCAGGAAGCTCTCGACGCGGCCGTCCGCCGCGGTGCGCACGAGTCCGTAGCGGCTCGGGTCCGCGACGGGCGTGAGCAGGATCGTCGCCTTCGCGCCCGTCGAGCGATGGAACGCGACCAGCTCGCCGAGGTCCGCCTCGCGCAGCGAGTCACCGTTGAGCGCGAAGAAGCTTCCTTCGAGCTCGCGAGCCGCGAATGCGATCCCGCCGCCCGAATCGAGGGGTTGATTCTCGACGGAGTAGTGCAGCGAGACCGTGCCGTACTGCTCCCCGAAGTGCGCGCGCAGCTGATCCGGGAGATAGCCGCACGCGAGCCGCGCCCGCTCGACTCCGTGCCGAGCGAGATGCTCGAAGGTGTAGGCCAGCAGGGGACGATCGACGAGCGGAAGCATGTCCTTCCGCGTGCGATCCGTCAGTGGCCGGAGCCGTGTCCCTTGGCCCCCGACCAGGATCACGGCCGGCAGGCTCACCCGTTCGGTGCTCCGAGGGCTGAACGAGTCACGCGACCGGGCGGCCGATGCCTTCGTACGCGAAACCGAGCGCACGGAGCTCCGCGGCGTCGAGCAGATTGCGCCCGTCGACCACGAGCCGGTTCCGCATTCGAGCGCCGGCTTCGGCCCAGTCGAGCTCGCGGAGCTCGGGCCACTCGGTCACGACCACGGCCGCGTCGGCGCCGTCCAGTGCCTCGAGCGCGGAGCTTGCGATCACGGCGCCGTGGAGATGCACGCGCCCGTCGGCGATCGGATCCCACGCGCGTACCTCGGCGCCCTCCGCGAGCAGTCGCCCTGCGAGCACGAGGCTCGGTGCCTCGCGCATGTCGTCGGTGCCGGGCTTGAACGCGAGGCCGAGCAGCGCGATCCGCTTGTCCCGCAAGGGTCCGAGCCGGCGCTCGAGCTTCCCCACGACGCGCCGCTTCTGGAGCTCGTTCACCTCGATGACAGCGTTTAAGAGCTGGAAGTTGTAACCGGAGTTCGCCGCAAGCTGCTTGAGCGCGAGCGAGTCCTTCGGGAAGCAGTTCCGGCAAACGAGACCGCCAGTCGTTACGAACGTGTGTGTGGGGGGTACTTCGAGGGAGTACACAAAACCCTCGAATTTCTGCTGGTGAACGTCGACGACACGGGCCCAGGCCGCGTTGTCGCGCCTGCGGTACCCGGTGGCAGCTGTGCGCTTCGCTTGCCGATGGATCGATGCCTCGATCAGCGCACGATCTTGAGCCGGCACGAGCTCGAGAAGCTGTTCGACCTGGTCGGCACCGGATACGACGATCCAGTACGTATCGCGAGTCGACTTTGCCGTACGGCCGACCTTTAGACGTCCGACGACGCCGA
>DATFEK010000225.1:0-6735 GCA_035251305.1 Gaiellaceae bacterium
GATGATCAGCGCCCCGGCGACGAACGCGACGGTGAAGAGGAGGGCGTGGTGGAGGTCGATGATCCAGGCCGGATCCGTGCTCAGGCTCTCCGGCGGCTTGCCTGTCGCGACGGCGCGGGCGTATTCGCCCGTCTCGCCGGCGCCCCCCGGGAATAGCTCCTTGTACGCACCGGTATCGAAGCCGGAGGTTTCCTCCGCCTGGCGCCAGTCGGAGAGGGAGACCTTGACATTCCACCCGATGAGCCCGTAGACGAAGACAGCCACGAGCACGATCGACGGGGAGACCAGGAGAAGCCCTGGTCCCCACCGCCGAATCTTCCTCACGGCAGGCCTCCGGCCAACTCTCTTGCCGGCGTTGCCGTGTCTGTCTCGCTTATGCCTTCTCCTACTTCGCGTTCTTCCTGGCCGCGGCGACGAGCGCCGTCTGGAACCTGGCCACGTTCTTCGACTGCAGGAACAGCCCGAGGGCCGTGCTGATGTCGGTCGACCATGCAGCCGGCGCGACGACACCGTGTGCCAACGATCCCGCGAGCGCGTCGGACTTCCAGTCCTTGAGCGCCGTCTTCAGGTACGCGCCGTACAGCCTCGTGTTCGCGTCCTTTCGAGCAGGGATCGAGCCCTTGACCGGATTGAACGTATCCTGAGCGACCCTGCTGCCGAGGAACGTCAGCCACTTGATGGCAGCAGCGCGGTGCGGTGCACCCTTCGGCAGCGTGAAGCTGTCGGACAGCCAGTCGTACACGTTCGCGGTCCCGGGCACGGGAGCCCAGCCGTACCCTGCACCGGGCTTCAACGCAAGGTTGTCGCCCGACTTCTTGCCGCTGAAGTAGCCGTCCTGCCAGTCACCCATGATGTTGAAGGCGGCCTTCCCATCCGCGACGAGCTTGCCTGCCTCCTGCCAGCTGAGCGACGCTGCATCGGAGTTCGTGAAACCGAGCACCGTGTTGTAGCGGTTCAGCGCGTTCGTGACGCTCTTGCTCGCCCACCTGCTCGCCGAATTCGGCTTCCAGAGTGCGGCCCAGCCCCTCGGGCCGAGCGTGGCGATCATGACCGTCTCCATGAGGTGGACGGCGGTCCACTGCTCGCCCATCGAGAGCGGGGTCAATCCTGCGTCCTCGGCTTTCTGGAGCGCGGCCATGAACTGCGCCCACGTCCTCGGCACTGTGATGCCGTTCGCCCTCAGCGTCTTCGGGTTGAACCAGAGGACGTTCGCGCGGTGGATGTTCACCGGCACCGAGTAGACCTTGCCGTTGTAGCGGATCTGGTTGATGAGCGAGGCGGGCATGGCCTTCCCGAAGCCGGCCTGCCTGTAGATGAAGTCCACCGGCTCCACCTGCCCCGCCTTGATGTAGTCACGCAGCTCAGCACCCGCGTGGCCCTGGAACGAGTCGGGCGGGTTCCCTGCGGACAACCGCTGTGCGAGCACGGCCTTCGCGTTCGATCCCGCACCGCCGGCCACCGTCTCGTTCTTGAACGGGCAGTCGGGGTTCGCCTTGTTCCAGATCTTGATCAGACGGTCGAGACCTGCGGCTTCGCCGCCCCCGGTCCACCACGAGAACACGGAGAGCTGGCACGCCTGGCTGCTCTTCTCCTGCACACCGAGGCCGGACGCCGGAAGCGCGAGCGCCGCAACGAGCGCGACGAGCCCTGCGACGAGGACCGTGGACGCTCGACCACGGCCTCGCTTGTGTAGTGCTGACATCAATCCCTCCTCGTTAGACAGACCTGCCGGCTCGAGTCAAGTTCATACCTCGGGCGGTGTCAAGCGGGTTTTTTCCGTGGAAGAAGGTTGCGGCCGTCCCTGAAACAGCCCTAGCTCGCGAACGGTGCGTTCAGGGGGCCGGCGCCGTCCATCGCACGGCAGAGGAACGGAGTCGGCTCACGTCGAGTTCGACCACGGTACCGCGCCGTCGCGAGCTCGGCAATCGCTTCGGCAGCGCCCATGTCGCACACGGCCACGATGCAGCCCCCGAAGCCTGCGCCCGTGAGCCGCGCACCGTAGGCACCCGCGTCGACGAGCACGTGCACCAACGCGTCGAGCTCGGGAGTGGACACGCCGAAGTCGTTCGCGAGGCTCGCGTGGCTCGCGTTCACGAGGGACCCGAGCGACCGAAGGTCGCCCTGGGCCAGCGCCTCCGCCGCAGCGAGCACACGCATGTTCTCCGAGACCACATGCCGGCCGAGCGGGTGGGTCGCGACCTGTTCGGCCGTTGCATCGCGCAGGCTGGGGACGCCGAGCTCGCGCGCGAGCTGCTCGCACTCCCTGCGTCGCTCCGCGTAGGGGCTCGCGTCGAGCGAGCGAGAGACACCGGAGTGAACGACGAGGATGCCGAGAGCCTCGGGAAGCGCAACCGGCCGGCGCTCGAGCGACCTGCAGTCGATGAGCAGCGCGTGGCCGATCCGTCCCGCCAGCGAGGCGAGCTGATCCATGATCCCGCAGGGCACGCCGGTCGCGGTCTCCTCCGCCACTCGACACGCCTCGGCGAGCGCGGGAATGCCGGGATCCCATTCGGCGAGGCTCGAGAGCGCGACGGCGCAGGCGACCTCGAGGGCGGCGCTCGAGGCAAGCCCCGCTCCGAGCGGGACGTCGGAGGCGACAACGGCGTCCATCCCGGCGGGCGGACGGCCGAGCGTCGCGAGCTCGCGCACGACGCCCGCGACATAGCGGCCCCAGGCCGGCCGCACGGAGCGCGGCTCGGCGCTGCCGTCCGCAGGCACCTCGACGACGTCGCGTGCGTCGAGCGAGCGGACACGAACGTTCTCCGCCGAATGCACGGCCAGCGCGCACGAACGGTCGATCGCGAGCGGTAGGACGAAGCCGCCCGAGTAGTCCGTGTGGTCCCCGATCAGGTTGACGCGCCCCGGCGCGCGAAACCACCTGCGGGCCTGCTGGTCCGGTAGCGCCGCGCGGATGCGCGCGACCGCACCGGACGGGTTCACGGGTTCACCGACTGGTCGGACGAGAGTGTCTCGGCTAACCGGAAACCTCGAAGCTTCCGTTCATCGAGCTCGCATGCGGATCGCAGACGAACGAATACGTCCCGGCCTCGAGGTCGACCTCGAACGTCGTCGACCCTTCGCCCCCGACATCGGTCGTCTCATCGACGCCAGGACCGGTGAGATGGAAATTGTGCATGCTGGACTGGTCGTTCACGTCGATCGTGTACGTCCCCGCGGTAAGCGTCGTGACGGCTGCCCCGTCCGCGCCCGAGAGGCTGATCACGAAGCCAGGGCCGACGCTGCCGGCGAGCGTATTCAGATCGGCGGGCAGCGTCACAACGGTGTCCGTCGTCTCGGTCGGCGTGGCTTCCTCGTCCCCGCCCCCGCAGCCGGCAAGTGCGAACGCGACAGCGGCGAATCCGACGGCGAGAGAAGTGCGTGTACGTGCCATGCTGAGTCCTCCTTCGTCGCTCGACTCGACGATACGCGAACGGACTCGGAGAGGTTCGCCCATCTAGAGTCGGGCCATGGACGTCGTCGAGATCGCGCCACGCCTCTGGCGCTGGACCGCCTACCACGAGGAGTGGAAGGAGGACGTCGGCTCCGTCTACTGCGAGACGGTCGACGGCGTCGTTCTCATCGATCCGCTCGTCCCGGCCGAGGACTCCGCGTCGTTCTTCGGCGCCCTCGACCGCGAGGTCTACGGCCAGCAGGTGCACATCCTCGTCACGATCTTCTGGCACGCGCGCAGCGCCGCATCTCTCGTCGAGCGGTACGGCGCCCGCGTCTGGGCGCCGACCTCGGTGCGTGCCGCGGTCACGCGCCGGTCGGGCGTCGTCACGGACGCGTTCAAGCCGGGCGACCGTCTCCCAGGCGGCATCGAGGTGTTCCGCACCGCGCGCCACGGCGAGGTCGTCTACTGGATCGGTGAGCACGCCGCGCTCGTTCCGGGCGACGTGCTTCTGGGAGACGGAGCCGGCGGCGTGCGCATGTGCCCCGAATCCTGGCTCCCCGAAAGCACGACGCATGCCCTCCTCGCCGAGTCTCTCCGACCGTTGGCCGAACTCCCGATCGAGCGGATTCTCGTGTCGCATGGCGAGCCCGTGCTCCACGACGGCCGGGCGGCTCTCGCCGCGGCCTTGAGCCCTGCATAGACTCGAGCCGTGCTCTGGTTGTGGATCGCCGTCGCCGTGGTCGCCCTCGTCGCGATCGCTCTCGCGCTCGGGTACAACAGGCTCGTTCGGCTACGGAACGAGGCCGACACCGGCTGGGCGAACATCGACGTGCAGCTCCAGCGCCGCGCCGACCTGATCCCGAACCTCGTCGAAGCAGTTCGCGGATACGCGGCCCACGAGCGCACGGTGTTCGACGAGGTGACGAAGGCGCGAGCAGCGCTCATGCACGCGGGTGCGCCGGGCGCCGCAGCCGATGCGAACGAGAGTCTCAGCGCCGCGCTCGGACGCCTGTTCGCCGTCGCCGAGGCGTATCCCGAGCTCCAGGCGTCCGAGAACTTCCTCCAACTCCAGGAGGATCTCACCGACACGGAGGACAAGCTCAGCGCTGCCCGGCGCTACTACAACTCGACCGTCATGCACTTCAACACGGCGATCCAGAGCATCCCCTGGCTCGTGGTCGCCAAGCCCTTCGGCTTCCGGGCCAAGGAGTTCTTCTCCGCGCAAGAAGACACGGCGCCGCCGCAGGTGTCGTTCTCTCGGGCGACGTGACGCTCCAGCAGCAGATCCGCTCGAACCGCTTTCGAAGCGGGATCGTCGTCCTCGGCTTCGTGCTGCTCCTGCTGGTGCTCGCAGGCCTCGTCGGGCTCGCGCTCGACTACTCGCTGGGCGTGGTCGCACTCGGCGTGGCCGTCGTCTACGGGGTGTTCGCCCTCCTTCGTTCGCGCAGCATGGTGGCGAGCATGACGGGCGCCCAGGAGCTCGGCGACACCGACCTCAAGCCGCTGCGCAGGCTCGTCGAGAACGTGTCCATCGGCGCCGGGCTGCCGGTGACGCCGGAGCTGCGGATCGTCGACGATCCGGCGCCGAACGCGTTCGCTGCCGGCCTCCGGCCGAAGTCGAGCTACGTCGGCGTGACGACGGGGCTCCTGAGAACGATGCCGAAGCGCGAGCTCGAGGCCGTTCTCGCCCACGAGGTGTCGCACATCCGCAACCGCGACACGTACCTGATGACGATGGCAGTGGTCTTCGCCGGCGTCATCGCGCTGATCGCAGACATCGGCTTTCGAGCGCTCGCGTACGGCGGACGCTCTCGCAAGGGCGGCGCGCTGGTCGCGATCCTCGCGATAGTCGGTTTCATCCTCGCGCCCTACGCGGCGCTTCTGCTGCGCATGAGCCTGTCGCGACGCCGTGAGTTCCTCGCCGACTCGGGCGCAGCAGAGATCCTCAGCGACCCGGAGGCGATGGCCCTGGCGCTACGGCGCCTCGAGCTCGACCCGACGACCGTTCGCTACTCCGACGCCTCGACGGCGCATCTCTGGGTCGAGAGTCCCACGGAACGCGTCGACTGGAAACGATCGGGAATCCTCGAGTTCTCGAGCTGGTTCAACACGCATCCACCGATGCGCGCGCGGATCGCTGCGCTCGAGGAGGCGGGAGGATTCCGGCTCTCGGAGGGGCTTCCGGCGCGCGAGCCCTTTGCCGCCGAACTGGGCCTCCTGTAGGAGGTTTAGGCAAACTCGATGAAGAGTGATAACTCCCACTCAGCTTCTACCCCAATCGGGTCGATAATGGACGTGCCGTGAAAGGTCTCCGCATCGGCCGTCGCCGCGGCCAATCGAGTGCACCCACGAGCTCGCCAGTCGAGCTTGCGCTCGCTCCCGCACTCAAGGACGAGCGCTGGCACATCCCCGACCACTTCAACTTCACGCGTGACGTGGTCGACGCGCTGGCGGGCGATCCGAAGCGACGCGCCTTGACCTGCCTGGGCAAGGACGGCGTGATCGAGCCGCGGTCGTTCTTGCAGATCTCCGAGGGAGCCGCTCATTGGGCCTCGATCCTGCGCGAGCATGGCGTTCGACCCGAGGACCGGGTGGTCGTTCTCGCCGAGAGCGGTCTCGACTGGCTCGAGGTCGTCCTCGGCGTCATCAAGGTCGGCGCCATCACGGTCCCGTGCGCACCCACGCTGAGGGCGGCAGCGCTCGAGGTTCGGGTCTCAGCCACCGAGCCCGCACTCCTGGTCGCCGAGCGCTCCGTACAGCCGGCGATCGAGCAGATGACCTTCACGGCCGACGTCCACTACCTCGACGACGGTCCTGCGCGACGCGCATCGGATGTTCACGAGAAGTCGCCGACGCACAACACGTCGTCCCGCGATCTCGCTTTCATCTTCTCGACTCCCGGCACCGCGGGCGAATCCAAGGGAGTCGCGCACACACATGCGTCCGTCTTCGCGACTCGGGTCGCCGCAGAGCACTGGCTCGATGCGGGGCCGGGCGATGCCGTGTGGTGTCCGGTGCCGTCCGACTCCGTTCACGCCATGTGGAACGCGGTGGTCGGGCCGTGGTCCCGCGGAGCCGAGATCGTCCTCCACCACGGGGAGTTCGACGCACGCGAGCGACTCGACCTGCTCTACCGGCTCGGCCCCACCATCGTCTGCCAGTCGCCCGCCGAGTACCGAGCGCTCGCCGGGCTGCGCGAGCTCGATCGGTTCCGCTCGCCACGCCTCAGACGCCTCGTCTCGACCGGTGAGTATCTCGAACCCGAGGTCATCGAGGCTTTCGAGGAGCGATGGGGCATGACGATCCACGACGGCTACGGTCAGACCGAGACGAACATCTTC
>DATFEK010000230.1:0-8553 GCA_035251305.1 Gaiellaceae bacterium
CATGAGGCCGCTCTCCGTGCGGGTTGGCGGGGCACCCTGCTGACGCGACGATTCGCGCCCAGCTGGAAGACGACGGAAAACCGCCGATGCGGTTGTCGCAAGTGGCCCGTTCGTCGCAGCGTGCGCTCCCCAAGCGAGGGACTCCTAACTCTTGAGTTCGGTCTCGCAGTATCCGATGGACGCGTCATCGGATAAACCGTCTGCGGGGTAAGGGGAAGCAGGAAGTCGCCGTCGCCGAACGATCGTTCGATCGTAGTGACCGGCCCTCCGGTTAGAGGGGAGGCGTCGTTCGCGCCGTCTCCGCATCGCGGAGCCGCTGCTGCGTGCGAGCGCCCTGTGGTACGCGCGCGCTTCCTCGAGGTAGGCGGCCGACGGCAGTACATACGCGGGGTCACGTACGGGACGTTCGCGCAACGCGAGGGCGTCCCATATCCGGACGCGGAGACCGTCGCGGCGGACTTCGCCGCGATCGCGGCCAGCGGAGTAAACGCCATCCGGCTGTATACGGCGCCGCCGCGCTGGCTGCTCGATCTGGCGCACGAGCACGGCCTCAAGACGATGGTCGGCCTGCCCTGGGAGGAACACGTAGCGTTCCTCGACGACCGCCGGCTCGCGCGGCGAATCGTCGAACACGTTCAACAGGACGCGGCCACCTGCGCGGGGCATCCGGCTGTTCTCTGCTTTGCAGTCGGCAACGAGATTCCCGCATCCATCGTGCGTTGGCACGGCAGTCGGCGCATCGAGCGCTACATCCAACGGCTCTGTTCTGCCGTCAGGGAGGTCGACCCAGAAGCGCTCGTGACGTACGTCAACTTCCCGTCCACCGAGTACCTCCAGCTGCCGTTCCTCGATCTCGTCTGCTTCAACGTTTACCTCGAGTCGCCCGAGCGATTTCCGTCGTACGTTGCGCGACTTCACAACATCGCGGGCGAGCGGCCACTCGTGATCGCGGAGCTCGGGCTCGACAGCCTCCGTCACGGAGAGCACGTTCAAGCGAGCGTTCTCGCGCGCCAGGTGCGCGCCGCCTATGCGTCGGGATGCGCGGGCGCGTTTGTCTTCTCGTGGACGGATGAGTGGCGGCGCGGCGAGGTCGAGGTCGAGGACTGGAACTTCGGGCTCGTCGATCGCGACCGTCGCCCCAAGCCGGCGCTTCACGCGGTCGAGCGGGCGTTCTCCGAGACACCTCTTCGCCCGCGATCCTCATCGCCCCGGATCTCGGTCGTCGTCTGCACCCACAACGGCGGGGCGACGATCGCCGGTTGCCTCGACGCGCTGTCGCGGATCGAGTATCCGGACTACGAGGTCATCGTCGTCGATGACGGCTCCACGGACGGTACGGCGTCGATCGCTGCCGAGTTCGACGTTCGTGTGATCAGCACCGAGAACCAGGGTCTTTCATCCGCCCGAAACACCGGACTCGAGGCCGCGACCGGCGAGATCGTCGCGTTCACCGACGACGACGCCTGTCCGGATCGCGAATGGCTCCGTTACCTGGCGCACGCGTTCGCGACGAGCGGCCACGTGGGAATCGGTGGGCCCAACCTCGAGCCTCCGGACAGCCGTCTGATCGAGCGTGCTGTCGCCTGCGCGCCCGGGGGGCCGATCCACGTGCTGCTCTCGGACGATGTCGCCGAGCATGTCCCGGGCTGCAACATGGCCTTTCGCAGGGCGGCCCTAGAGGCGGTCGGTGGTTTCGACCCTCAGTTCCGGATCGCAGGCGACGATGTCGATGTCTGCTGGCGGCTACAGGAGCGCGGATGGACGATCGGCTTCAGTGCCGCCGGAGTCGTCCTGCACCGCAGACGAGGATCCGTGCGCGCGTACCTGGCACAGCAGGCCGAATACGGCAAGGCCGAGGCTCTCCTCGAGCGCAAGTGGCCGGAGCGGTACAACCGCGGCGGCCACCTCGCCTGGGCGGGGCGGGTATACGGCGCCCCTCGCCGTGTGGGCGCTCGGCGAGCTCGGATCGCATACGGCACCTGGGGTAGCAACCTCTTCCAGTCGCTCTACCACCGAGCTCCGAGCACGCTCGGCTCTCTCCCGCTGACGCCCGAGTGGTTCCTCGTGATCGCCGGACTCGGCCTGCTCGTGCTCGTCGGTAGCGTCCAGCGTCCGCTCGTCCCTTGGACCGATGCGATGCCCGTCCGCGTGGAGCTGCTCTTGCTCGTGGCTGCCACGGCGGCTCTCGTCGTGAACGCGGTGCGGGCGGCGTCGAGTGCTCTGACCCGAGCCGGGGCGCGGGGAATCGGCGTCCTCGTGCTTGCGGTCGTGCTTACGCTCCTCCAGCCCGCGGCGCGACTCGTCGGCCGACTTCGCAGCGGTCTCACGCCCTGGCGCTGGCGCGGAGAGGCGGCTTTCGTCCTGCCATGGCCGCGGAGACGTCAGATCTGGAGCGACAGCTGGCGCTCCCAAGACGAAAGGTTGCTCGAGCTCGAGCGCGTTCTTCGCACCCGTCGCACGAGCGTCGTTCGCGGAGGCGAGTTCGACCGCTGGGACATGCGCGTCCGCGTCGGTCCATTCGCAGCCGCGTCGTTGCGGATTGCGGTCGAGGAGCACGGGCGTGGTCGCCAGCTCATGCGGTACCGCGTCTGGCTGAGAGTGTCGCGGCTGGTGCCGTTGATGGCATCCGTCCTCTTGCTCTGGCTCGTGGGCTCCGTCGAACGAGCCCCACTCGTGGCCGCGGTTGCCGGAACCCTGCTTTTGTTCGTCCTCGTCCGCACGCTCCGCGAGGCGGGCGCGAGCATGGCGACGCTCCTGAAGGCACTCGAGACGATCGAGGCGCGAGAGCGGGAAGGCGAGCTCGTGCAGGTGCCGCATCCGACATACGGGCCGCGGAACGCGCAGGAGGAAATGGTTGCGACGAGCGTGGGCGGCGGACGGTGGATCGACTCCAGCACTCGGGTGGCGGAGCCTGTCGAGGCGGTCGACCAATATGTCTGAGGCCAGCGCGGAAGGCGGGTCGGGCTGGGCGCTCTGGCGCTATGCGCCGCGAGCTTTCCCCTACCTGTGGCCGCACAAGGCGAAGCTATCCCTCTCGCTGGCATTGAGCGTACTGAACACGTTCGTGCTCCTCCTCCAGCCCTGGCCGTTCGCGATCATGATCGACAGCGTCGCGTCCGACCACCCGCTCCCGCCGATCGCGCGCGACGTCCTGCCGACGGGCCATCCGTACATTCAACTCGCGATGCTCGTCTTCGCCGGCTTCGCGTTGACGGTGCTCGGGAACGCGCTCACCGTCTGGCAGACGGCGATCGACGTGACGATCGACCAGCGAATGGTCCTCGACTTCCGGAGCGACCTCTTTCAGCACGCACAGCGGCTGTCGCTCGCGTTCCACGACGCTCGGAGGACGGGCGAGCTCATGAGCCGGATCAACTACCAGGCGGCGTCGGTCGGGACGGTCGTCATGGCCTTCCCGCCGATGCTCCAGGCGCTGCTCAGCCTTGTGGGGATGTTCGTCCTCTCCTTCTTGATCCAGTGGCAGCTCGCGCTGATGTCCCTCGTCGTCGTCCCGTTCCTGTACTACGCCGCAGGGCTGTACGGGCGCCGGGTCGTGCCTCAGCTCGAGCACGTGCAACGTCTCGAATGGCAATCGCTGTCGATCGTGCACGAGGCGATGGCGATGCTCCGCGTGATCGTCTCATTCGGTCGCGAGCCGTACGAATTCGGTCGCTTCCGCGAACAGGGCGAGACGGCTGTTGATGCGCGTGTCCGGCTAACGGTGCGCCAGACGATCTTCACGCTGCTCGTGAACACGATCACCGCGGCAGGGACGGCGCTCGTCCTCGGGTATGGCTTCTACCTCGTCCTCGAGGGCCAGCTGGGCATCGGAAAACTGATCGTCCTCCTCTCGTACGTCGCGGCCGTCTACAAGCCGCTTCAGCAGATCTCGAGCTCGGTCGGACTGCTGCACAACCAGCTCGTCGCTCTCCGCGGCTCCTTTGAGCTCCTCGACACGCCGCCGGAGGTCGTCGAAGACCCCAATCCCATCGAGCTTGGTCGCGCGCGGGGCGACGTCGTCTTCGAGAATGTCGGCTTCAGCTACCGCGGTCGGTGGGACACGCTCCAGGGGATCACCTTCCATGTACGAGCGGGCCAGCGGATTGCCATCGTCGGTCCGACCGGTGCGGGCAAGACGACGTTGATGAGCCTGCTCGTGCGCTTCTACGACCCGCGCGAGGGGCGGATCATGATCGACGGCGTCGACCTGCGGAAGCTTTCGCTCCGCGCCCTGCGCGCCCAGATCAGCGTCGTGCTCCAGGAGCCGCTGCTCTTCTCGGGAACGGTGGCCGACAACATCAGATACGGGCGTCTGGAAGCGCCGCCCGAAGAGGTTGTCGCCGCGACGCAGGCGGCAGGCGCGCACGAGTTCGTCGAGCGCCTGCCTCAGGGCTACGACACGCAGCTCGGCGAACGCGGCGCTCAGCTCTCAGGTGGGGAGCGCCAGCGGCTCTGCGTCGCGCGCGCGTTCATCAAGGACGCGCCGATCCTGATCCTGGACGAGCCCACGTCTTCCATCGACTCCAAGACGGAAGCGGTGATCCTCGACTCGCTCGAGCGGCTGATGGTCGGGCGGACGTCGTTCATGATCGCCCACCGCCTCTCGACGATCCGAAACGCAGACACGATCGTGGTTCTCGACCACGGCCACATCGTCGAGCGAGGAACGCACGAGGAGCTGCTCGAGCGATACGGCATGTACCGCCAGCTGCACGACGCACAGTTGCGGAAGCGGCCGGTCCCCCTTTACCCGCTGGAGGTGACGGCATGATGCGCCGCCCGAAGATCGTCCTGCTCGGCATGATGACGAAGACCCCGGTCGCCGGGGTCGTCTGGCAGACGATCCACTACCTGCTCGGCTTCCAGCGGCTCGGTTTCGAGCCGTACTACGTCGAGGCACACGCCCGCACGCCCGCGATGCTCATGCGCGACGCGCGCGACGACAGCGGTGCCCTCGCCGCCGGATTCATCCGCGACACACTCGCCAGGTTCGGCCTCGATCGGCACTGGGCATACCAAGCGCTGCACCACGACGGCCGCGTCTACGGGATGACAGAGCGCGAGCTCCGACGCCTCCACTCGTCGGCGGAGCTGATCGTGAATCTGCACGGCGGGACCGAGCCTCGCCCCGACCATCATGAGACGGGGCGCCTCGTCTACCTGGAGACCGATCCGGTCCAGCTCCAGCTCGAGCTCGCCGAGTCTCGCCAGGAGACGCTCGATTTCTTGGAGCCGCACGTCGCCTTCTTCACTTTTGCCGAGAACTACGGTCGTCCGGGCTGTCGGATGCCGGTGTCGGATCGCTTCACATTCCACCCGACACGGCAGCCGGTCGTCATCGATTTGTGGCTCGGTGCCGGCTCCAACTCGGGTACGTACACGACCGTCGGCAACTGGCGCCAGCCCTGGCGAGACATGACGTACGAGGGTGAGCGGTACGCCTGGAGCAAGGACGAGGAGTTCGTGAAGGTCCTCGATCTGCCCGCGCGCATCAGTCGGCCCCTCGAGCTCGCGCTCGCGAGCACGACGCTCGAGGATCTCGATCTACTCGAGAGCCGCGGGTGGCGCGTGCTGCCGGCGCTCGACATCTCGACCGATCCTGACGCCTACCGCGCGTACATTCGCGGCTCGCGCGCCGAGTTCACGGTCGCCAAAGACCAGAACGTCCGTCTGCGTACCGGGTGGTTCAGCGACCGAAGCGCAACGTACCTCGCGTCGGGTCGCCCCGTCGTCACTCAGGACACCGGATTCGGGGACGTGCTCCCGACGGGCGAGGCACTGTTCCCGTTCGCCTCGACGGACGAAGCCATCGCGGCGATCGAGATGATCGAGGCGGACTATCCACGAGCGCGCCGGGCGGCATTCGAGCTGGCCCGCGAGCATTTCGATGCGGGCGTCGTTCTCGGCCGGCTGCTCGAGACGGTGGGGGTGAGCATCCCTCAGCGGCACTCGAGCGCTCCGCTACCGGACACCCTCGAGCTCGTCCCGGAGTCGAGGCGACCGATGACGCTTCCTGCAGCGACCGTCGATACGCTCTCCGCACGGCCGATCCCGGAAACCGGCGATGATCGTCCGGGCGGACCGCGGCCTGACGCGTCGATCGTCGTCGTCGCGCCCAACGGCCTCGTCTACACGCGGCTCTGCCTGGAGAGCGTCCTCGACGACAAGGAGTTGGACATCGAGCTCGTCGTCGTCGACAACGGCTCAAGCGATGGCACGCGGGAGTACTTGGCGGCGCTCGCCGACGGCGACTCGCGCGTGCGCGTGCTTCGGAACGACGAGAATCGCGGCTTTCCGCCGGCCGTGAACCGGGGAATGCGGGCGGCGACGGGGGACGTGCTCGTCGTCCTCAACAACGACACGATCGTCCCGCGAGGGTCGCTGACGAGGCTCATCGCACATCTCGAGCGGCCGGAGGTCGGGCTCGTCGGGCCGACCACGAACCGCTGCGGCAACGAAGCAGAGGTCGATGCCGCGTACCGAACGTACCGGGAGCTGGTGCAGTTCGCTCAGCAACGGGCTGCCGAACACGCGGGGGCGGCCTTCGACCTCGAGGTCGCGACGCTCTTCTGCGCGGCCCTCCGTCGCGACGTGCTCGAGCGAGTCGGCCCGCTCGACGAGCGCTTCGACGTCGGCCTCTTCGAGGACGACGACTACTCGGCGCGTGTGCGCGAGGCGGGCCTACGGGTCGTCTGCGGCGAGGACACCTTCGTGCACCACTTCGGCGAGGCGTCCTTCGGCGACCTCTTCGCGAGCGGTCGGTACAGCGAGCTCTTCGAGGCAAACAGGGCGCGCTTCGAGGCGAAGTGGGGAGTTGCTTGGCAGCCACACCAGCGCCGCCCGAAGGCCTGGTACCGGGACCTCGTGGGACAAATTCGGGACCTCGTCGAACGCGAGCTGCCGCCGGACGCGACGGTGCTCGTTGTCTCGGGCGGCGACGACCAACTGCTCGAGCTCGGCGCGAACCGCCATGGCTGGCACTTCCCGCAGACGGAGGACGGCATCTACGCTGGCCACCATCCGGCGGACTCGGCTGCAGCGATCGCGCACCTCGGCAAGCTCCGGGAGATGGGCGCCGAATACGTCGTCTTCCCCGCGACCGCAAGGTGGTGGCTCGACTACTACGGAGACCTTCGGCGGATTCTCGATCCGCTTGCATTCTTGGAGACCGACGCCTGCTCTGTCTACAAGCTCGCTCTGATTGCGTCGGCATCCCACCCGAGAGCACTCGCATGAGAGTCGCCGATGGTGATAACGCGGCGTTGGCGCGGATCCGTGCGAGCATTGCCCGCACGGATCGGGCGGATGTTCGCGAGCGCGTGCTCCTCGTCTTGGCGCACGAGCGCGTCAAGCGAGGTCGCGGCGAGGGCCCCGGTCGGGAGACGGTGTCGGGTTTGCCTCGCGTGGAGCGAGCACGCGCCGACGAGGCTCAGCGGTACGCACAGCTAGTGCCGCGCGTGCAAGCTCTCGTGGCGCGCGTGCTTCCCGAGAACGCCCGAGTGCTGGTCGTCTCGCGCGGGGACGACGCGCTTCTGGAACTGCAAGGACGCGCCGCAGGGCATTTCCCCCAGGCGGACGGTAAGTGGGCCGGCTTCTACCCCCGAGACGGCGAGGACGCAGTGACGCACCTCGTCGACCTCGTCACGGCCGGCTGGCAGTTCATCGTCTTCCCAGCGACTGCCTTCTGGTGGCTCGAGTACTACGAAAAGCTCGCTAGCCGATTGCTCGCTCACGGACGGACGATCTGGCACGACGCCGACTGTGCGATCTTCACGCTCGAGAGTGCTCTGGGAGAGCCGTGGTGATGCGCAAGCGGAGGGTCCTATTCATCTGCCACAACCACCCGGAAGTTCGGCCGGGCGGCGCGGAGGCGTACGCGCTCGAGTTGCACCGGTACCTCCGCGACTCGGATATCTACGAGCCGATCTTCCTCGCCAAAGGCGGCCCGCCGCTCTCGCCTGGCGGCCGTCCCCACTCAGGCACCTTGACAAGCCTCGTCGGAAAAGCACGAGACGAGTACTTCTTCTACACCGATGACTACGGCTACGACTGGACCTTCGGCACGGTCCCGCACGACAAGGAGCTGTACACGAAGCACCTGCGCGCCTTTCTGCGCGCGGTTCGGCCCGATCTCGTGCACCTGCAGCACACGATGTTCTTCGGCTACGACGTCCTGCGCGAGATCCGCAACTCGCTCCCCGAGGCGCCCATCGTGTACACGCTGCACGAGTACATGCCCATCTGCCACCGGCAGGGGCAGATGCTCCGCATGGTCGACGACCAACCGTGCCTCGAGGAATCGCCGAGGCGCTGCCACGAGTGCTTCCCCGAGATCTCTCCGCAAACGTTCTTCCTCCGGAAGCGTTTCATCCAGTCTCACCTCTCGCTCGTCGATCTCTTCATCGCGCCGAGCGAATTCCTGCGCCAGCGTTACATCGACTGGGGGATTCCGGCCGAACGCATCAGAACGGAGGAGTACGGGCGTACGCTCGATCCAGTCCCGGCGGACGAGCCGCGCGACGTGCGGAATCGCTTCGCATTCTTCGGGCAGCT
>DATFEK010000232.1:0-3578 GCA_035251305.1 Gaiellaceae bacterium
CCACGGGTCTGACCCCATGACGACCGGAGCCGAATCTGGCGGAGTCAGACCCCACGGGTCTGACCCCATGACGACCGGAGCCGAATCTGGCGGGGTCAGACCCCACGGGTCTGACCCCATGATGACCGGCGTCGACTTTTCACCCGCGATCGATGCCCGCCTCGCGCAGCTCGATCGTCTCCGGGGTGCGAAGCTCCAGCGTGTCCACGGCGACCTCCACGTGGGCCAGGTCCTGCGCACCGACAGAGGTCTGGTCGTCATCGACTTCGAAGGCGAACCGAGCCTCCCGCTCCGAGAGCGCTCGCGCGAGCGTAGTCCGCTCGTCGACGTCGCCTCGCTGCTGCTCTCCCTCGACCACGCAGGGTGCGCCGCCGTGCGACGCGAGCCCTCGTTCGACTGGCGCTCGTGGTCGCATGAGGCACGCGCGGCGTGTCTCGCGGGATACGAGGACGAGGCGGGTACGGTCGAACCGGAGCTCCTCCGCGCGCTCGAGGTGGCGAAGGAGCTGCGGGAGCTCGAATACGCGGAGCGCTGGCTCCCGGAGTGGCTGTACGCGCCCAGGACCGTGCTTCCCACCCTGCTCGAGGGCGCGTGAATCCAGACGGTTTTCTCCGCGACGTCCTTGCCGCACCGGAGCGCTTGGCTTCGGCGCTCGACGCCTACGAGAGACCGGACTCGCCGCTCGCGGGGGTGACTGGCCTGATGTCGAGCCCCCGGCGCGTGGTCTTCGTCGGGATGGGGAGCTCGCGCTTCGCAGCCGTGGCCGCGGCGGCGCTGCTGCGATCACGCGGAACCGATGCCGTCGCTGAATACGCCTCGGCGGCGCGCCCGACGCCTCCGTCGCCCGACACCCTCGTCGTCGGGATCTCTGCGTCTGGCACGACTCCGGAGACCGTCGACGCGGTGAGCGCGCATCGCGGGGTGAGCATGACGGTGGCCGTGTCGAACGATCCCGATAGCGAGCTCGCGAGCTTGGCGAACGTCGTCCTTCCCCTCGTCGCCGGGACCGAGGAGGGCGGCATCGCGTGCCTCACCTATCAAAACACCGTCGCCGTGCTCCTCCTGCTCGCGGACCGGATTGCGGCCGACGGACCGCAGGTCGCGGACCTCCGGCCGGCGGTCGAGGCTGGCGCGCGACTCAGGCATGGCCGAGATTCGTGGCTCGACCTCGTCGTCGAGCTCGTCGACAGCGCACGGACGGTGGCGACGATCGCGCCTGCCGAGCGGCTCTCGTCGGCGCTCCAATCGGCGCTCGTGCTCCGCGAGGGACCACGAGTGGCTGCAGACGCCGCAGAGACGGGAGACTGGCTCCACGTCGACGTCTATCTGAGCAAACGACCGAGCTACGCCGCGATCCTCTTCGCCGGCTCACGGTTCGACGCCGGCGTTCTCGAGTGGTCGGCGAAGCGCACCTTCCCTGTCGTCGCGGCCGGCCCGCCCGTGACCGGCGCGGCTGTCGAAGTCGCGTATCCGGCAGCCGGCAGCCCATTCGTGCCGTTGCTCGTCGAGACCGGCGTGGCGGAGCTCGTCGCCGCCGAGCTCTGGCAGCGCCGCGTCGTCGCGGGAGACTCCGTACTGGTGGATCCGTAGTCGGTCCAAACCGACGGACGAACCTGTTCTACGAACCCGACTCTTCCTCCTGGTCGCTCGAAACCGGCACCGCCGTGTAGACGGCGCCCCGCCAGCTAGCCGTATCGGAGCTGACCCTCACGATTTCATCGTCGTAGTGACCGAGGGAGCGGAGGTAATCGAGGACCGCCTCTTGGGCGGTGTTGGCCTCAATCAACCCGACCGGAAGGTCTCCCAATCTGAGCTCGTAGGTCGTTCTCATCCGGTGATGCTCCGATGCGAGTCTACGACGACGTTGCTCTTTCTGCGCCCAGACAAACCTCGAGAGGCCCCAGCACTCCAGGCAGAAGAGGTGGAGGTCGATCATGGTAGTCGCACGCTCGAAGGAGCGCCCGTGGGGGTTGCCCTTCGCGCAGAGCGCCGTATGCCCTGCTACCGGCGGCGCGAGCCTTGCTCGCGCGGTTATGCGCCGGTGCGGGGGTCTGCAGGGACGGGCACGGCGCTGAACCGGGCTCCCCTCCAGGCGACGGTGTCGATGCCGAGGGTGGTGATCTCGTCGTTACCGCAGCCGAACGAGCGCACGTAGTCGATCGCAGCCTGCAATGCGCTGCTCGAGTGTTGGATCGACACCGTCCGCCGCCCTGAGCGAATTTCGTATTTCCGACTCATATGTACAAGTAGACGCGATCGGCCGTGGAAACTTGCGCGTAACGGCAGATTCGGTCGACTTTCACAGCCGCAAGCATGCGGAGCACGTTCAGTGCCCGAGGGTCTCAATTCGACGTATCCAGGAGATCTCGCTCTCTTCGACGCATAGAGGGCTCCGATCACCCGAGCCACTCCGGTCGCTCGAAGCCGGCGTACTCTTGGATCGCGCCGTAGATGCTCTGTACAACGTCGGTCCTGTGCACACAGACCCGCACCGTCCCGAACGGAAGCCGGTTCTTCCGCTTCTTCTGGCTGTGCTTCGAGTAGACGTTCACGGTTGATTTCCTCAGGCAGCTCGCGGGAAGGCCGAGCATGTCGAGCCAGAACTGCTCGATCTCACGTTGACGCTCAAGATGGTCGGCGAAGAGATGGCAGTCGAGGCGGAACGCCTCGTCCGCTAGGTCGTAGCTCGCTCGGAGAAAGTCCACGAAGTACCGCGCCATAGCCGGATCCGAGTTTGTGAAAACCACCGTGTTCCTGTTTCGTGATCCTTCGGCCCAGAACAACATGCATCCCGCTGCGTGGCGAAGATCCCCCGCTCGGGCAAGCGAGCGTCCCTTGCCTTGCTCCGCTCGGCGGCGCGCACGTGCCCTTGTTCGGCTTGCTGCCGCCCCGCTGCGCTGGCCGTTGATGGAAGGATCTCGCCAACGCAGTACGGCGCGCTGCTCATCGGTTAACGGGACATCGCGGACCCAGTAGCTGACCGAGGACACCGAGACGCCAACGAGTCTCGCTATCTCTTTCATCGGCCGTCCCTCGCTTCGCAATCGCCGTGCCTGCACTCGCTCAGCCGTTTTCTTCATTGAGAACAGACTACGGCGCGAGCCGGACGGAGAGCGGGTGGCGGGAATCGAACCCGCGTAGCCAGATTGGAAGTCTGGGGCTTTGCCACTAAGCTACACCCGCACGGCGCGAAGTAGCGTAGCGCCGTGGATCCGTATGCGTGGTCGTGGAATCCCGAGGCCCTCGTCGTCCTCGGTCTGACCGCTGCCTACCTCGGCACACTCCGCCGCTATCCGACTCCGCGCTGGCGCACCGCCTGCTTCCTGATGGCGATGGCGCTCCTCCTCGTCGTCAGCGCCACGCCGATCCACACGCTCGGGATGCACTTCCTCCTGACGATCCACCTCCTACAGAACGTCGTCCTCGCCGAGTGGGCGCCGCTCCTTGTCGTGCTCGGCATCCCGCCCGGGCTCGCCGCCACTCTCACCCGCCCGGCAGCGATACGAGCTCTCACGCACCCGGCCATCGCCCTTCCGCTCTGGCTCGCGAACTACATGCTCTGGCACCTGCCGTGGCTC
>DATFEK010000233.1:0-2383 GCA_035251305.1 Gaiellaceae bacterium
GATCGAGAGCGAACGTGCCAGCGAGGCACGAGTCAGCTCTCCGCCCGAGAAGGTCGCCAGCTTCCGCTCGAAGTCCTCGTCGCGAAACCCGAGCCCACGGGCAGCTTGGGCGATCCGGTCGCGCCAGTTCCAGCCCCCGGCGTGCTCGAGCCGTCCCTGTGCCTCCGCGTACCGGCGCATCGTCGCGTCGTCATGTGCGCCCGCGGTCATATCGCTCTCGAGCCGCCGGAGCTCGTCCTCGACGGCGAGCAGGTCGCGAGCGCCGGAAAGGACGTACTCCCTGAGCGTGAGGTCGAGCTCACGCGGAGGCCTCTGATCATGGAGAGCGAGACGGGTCCCCTTGGCGAACGCGAGCTCGCCCGCCTGCAACGAGGTCTCGCCGACGATCGCACGAAGGAGCGTCGTCTTGCCGGCTCCGTTCGGGCCGGCGAGCGAGAGCCGATCGCGACGACCGACGCTGAAGGAGACAGCATCGAAGAGCGGCTCGCCGGAGAACTCCTTCCGGAGGTTGGATGCGATGAGGACGGACACGGTGAGCGAAAGCGTAGTGAGCGTTGCCGGAGCGTCTCGGCGCGTGCCGCGAGAGCGTCGCCTGCTCAGATCGGGCTTCAGGCTACGCCGTCGGCACGGCCTCGCGCACGAGCTTCCGCGCAGCCGCCGCGATGTGCCCCGCGTCGATCCCCGCCGCCGACAGCAGCTCCTCGGGCTTGCCCGAGTGCGGCATGCCGCGTACCGCGAGGCAGACGACGTGCGGGGGGTCTTGCATTCCGGCGACGGCGGCCAGGACAGCCTCTCCCAGGCCGCCCTCGGGCCAGTGGTCTTCGACCGTCACGAGTCTCCCGCCGGTAGCCTCGGCGGCTGCCGTGAGCGTTGGCGCGTCGAGCGGCTTGATCGAGTAGAGGTCGATGACGCGCGCGGCGATCCCGTCCTCCGCGAGCACGTCTGCCGCTCGTAGCGCCTCGTGCACCGTGATCCCCGCGCCGATGATCGCGACGTCGTCGTCCTCCGAGGAGCGAAGGACGCGACTTCCGCCCACTGCGAACTCCTCGTCGGCGGCGTAGAGAACCGGCGTGGCGGGGCGGAGCGTGCGAAGGTAGGAGATCCCGTCGGTCTCGGCCATGGCGGCGACGAGGTGAGCGGTCTGGTTCGCGTCGCACGGGTGGAGCACGGTACTCCCGTGGATCGCTCGGAATGCGGCGATGTCCTCGAGACCCATCTGCGACGGGCCGTCCTCGCCGATCGAGACGCCGGCATGCGAGCCGCAGAGGGCGAGCGTGGCGCGGCTCACCGCTGCCATGCGTACGAAGTCGTAGGCGCGGGAGAGGAACGCCGCGAACGTCGACGCGAAGGGGCGCCAGCCGACAGCCTGCAAACCCACGGCAGCGGCGACCATCTGCTGCTCGGCGATGTACATCTCGAAGTACCTCTCCGGGTGCGCCTTCGCGAAGATCTCCGCGAACGTCGAGTTCGAGACCTCGCCGTCGAGGACGACGACGTCCGTGCGGGCCGAGCCGAGCGCCGCGAGCGCTTCGCCGTAGGCCTTTCGCGTCGCGACCTCGGAGCCGACCTCGTAGCGGGGGAGCTCGAGCCGCCCGCCGGAGGGCTTGCTTCCCGCGTGGACGTCTGGCGTGGCGACCTCGATCCGGATGTCGCGGAGTCCGCCGAGCTCGGCGATCGCCGCGTCCGGATCGTCCAGCGGCTTGCCGTGGAGGCCGTTCATGTCTGCGACCTCCGCGACCCCCTGTCCCTTCACCGTGCGAGCGACTATCACCGTGGGCTTGCCGCTCGTCGCGATCGCCTCCCCGTAGCCCGCGTCGATCTCTTCGACGTCGTGTCCGTCGACGACGACCGCATGCCAGCCGAACGCCCTGGCGCGTTCTGCATGGACGTCGAGATTCCAACCCACCATCGTCTCGCCTCGCTGGCCGAGGCGGTTGACGTCGAGGATCGCCGTCAGGTTGTCGAGGCCGTAGTGCGCGGCATGCTCGAACGCCTCCCAGATCGAGCCCTCGGCCAGCTCGCTGTCGCCGCAGACCACCCAAACACGGCTCGGCACGCGTTCGAGGTACTTCGCGGCGAGCGCCATCCCGACCCCGATCGGCAGGCCGTGGCCGAGTGAGCCCGTCGCGACGTCGACCCAGGGCAGGACCGGTGTCGGATGGCCCTCGAGCGGGCTTCCGAAGACGCGATAGCGGAGGATCTCCTCGTCGCTCACGACCCCCACCGCGCGGTAGATCGCGTACACGAGAGTCGACGCATGGCCCTTCGAGAAGATGAGTCGGTCGTTGGCAGGGCTCTCGGGGTTGTCGAAGTCGTAGCGCAGGTACCCGTCCACGAGGACGGCGAGGAGGTCGGCGGCCGACATGGCCGAGGTCGGATGCCC
>DATFEK010000234.1:0-6143 GCA_035251305.1 Gaiellaceae bacterium
CACGCTCCGCGGCCGCCTCCTCGAGCGCGGCGGCGCGCTCGATCGTGACGCCACCCACGCCTGGGTACTGGAGCGCGAACCAGCGCAGGATGCTCGCCTCGCGACCGGCTTGTTCGGCGTCTTCGAGCGACGCACCTCGCAGGCGTGCAGTGTCGAGCAAGAACACGAGATGCGGCCGCGCGACACGGTCACCAGCGAGCGCCAGGGCCAGCGTCGCGAGCAGCTCGAGCCCGTCCTCGTCCACGGGAGCGTTGACGAGCTTCCAGGTGTCCTCGAGCGAGATGCGACGGCCGCGCTCCGCAAGACGCCGCTGCACGGCCTCGAGTCGCAGCCGGAGAGGCTGCAGGGACTCGACGGCGAGCCAGCTCTCGAACGCCCACTCGCGAAGGGCAACTCTGTGCCACGCGACCAGCGCTGCGTCGAGCTGAAGCGCGTCGTCGACGCCGAGATCGGAGAGCCGTGGTCTGATCCGGGCCTCGTCGACGACGCGGTAGCCCCGATGCCCGCCCGGGAGGGGCACGTGCGGCTCGAGCGCCGACTCGACGAGCTGCGAATCGGCGACTCCCCAGCCGAGGCCGGCGAGGACGCCGACGTGGCCGCGCTCGACGAGGCCGAAGCGTCCGGCACGGCCCGCGATCTGCGCGAGCTCCCACGGAAGCAGCGCGCGCCGCTCCTCGCCGTCGAACTTCGTCGTCTCGGCGAAGAGGAGCGTCTCGCACGGGAGGTTGACGCCGTGGCCGAGCACGTCCGTCGCGACGCACACGTCGGCGGCGCCCGAGAGGAAGCGCTCGATCTCCTCCCGCCGCGACGCGAGCGGCATCGCGCCGTAGAGCACGGCGACCCGGCCCGGATGCAGGCGATTCACCTCTCCCGCGAGGGCGAGCACGGCCTTGCGGCTGAACGCGACGACGACAGTGCCGGTCACCAGCGAACGGAGCGTTCGCTCGCCCACGAACTCGAGCGGGAGCTTGCGCTCGAAGACCCTGAGCGCGGCGTCGGGGAACGCGCGCTCCACGAGCGGAAGCGCGTCGAGCGCGCCGAGGACGAGGATCTCGCGGTACTCGCCCGCGAGGAGGAGCCTCGTCCACGCCGAGCCGCGCTCGGTGTCGTCGGCCCACTGAACCTCGTCGAGCACGAGGAGATCGCCCGCGGAGGGCGCCATCTCGACAGTCGAGCAGATCACCGGCGCGTGTTCGTTCACCCGCTCCTCGCCCGTGACGAGCCCGACGTTCTCGGCCCCGATCCGCTCGCCGAGACGACGGTGCGCCTCCTGCGCGAGCATGCGCAGCGGCCCCGCGTAGACACCCGAGCGGTTCGCGGCGAGCTCCTCGAGCGCGGCGTACGTCTTGCCCGAGTTCGTCGGGCCGAGGTGCGCGACGATGCGCTCGGGCGGTTGCCGCCGCGCCGGCAGCGAGATCGTGATCCTGCCCTCCGCGAGCCGTACCGCGTGCGCGGGCCGGCGGCGCGCGCGCTCGGAGCGGCTCGGCCGCTTCTGTCTGCCTCGTGGTGGGCGCCGTGCGCGCATCGGCGCACGGTACCCGCATCACGCGTCCATCGTTCAGCTCGTTTTCGCGTCCTCGTTCGCCGCCGGATCCTTGTTGCGGCCTCGTGCCCGAGCGCGGATACTCGCCACTCGTCCGTTCCAGACCAGGAGGTTCTGCCGGAGACCCGCACGCGGGGCTCGCTCGTGCTGTTCCGCGACCGGTGCAACGGTGGTTGGGCGAGACCTGGGTCTCATCCTGTCGCCTCGGCGAATTGGACACCGAGAGTCGAGCGCTTGCTCGCAGACCGCGATGCGATGTGCTTCGCGACCCGCTTGCCGTCGCGGCTCGCGCCGATGATCAACATGGAGGAGAACGAGTGCAAGAAGGGGAGCCCCACGAAGTACAGGCCGGGCGCCGACGGAACGACACCACGCTTCTGCTCGGGATACCCATCGCCGTCTCGAGGCACGGGAAACCGGATCCAGTCCCAGCCGTTTCGAAACCCCGTGCACCAGATGACGTTCGCGACCTCCACGACACGCCCGTCAGCCAACACAGGCATCCCGTGCTCGACTCCAACAGTTCGATCGAAGACACGTTCCACTCCCGCGGCCTCGAGATCGGCGCGCCTCACCCGCAGGAGCGGTCCGCCGTGCGAGCGAATCTTCGGCTTGACCCTGCGGCCCATGGGGGTCGAAACGGTCAAGACGCGGGTAGCCACGAACTTGAGCAGCGGGAAGACGAACGGTGCGAGCCGGCCCTCGATGTCGAACGGAACCTCGCCGGTGTCGCGCCCCGAAAGAACCGCGCTGTAGCCGGCGCGCGCGACCTCGTACGCGATGTCGCCGCCCGAGTGGGCCGCGCCCACCACAAGCACCGGCCCCGGCCGCAGTTGCTCCGGACTGCGGTAGTCGGCGGAATGGAGCTGGCGAATCGTAGGATCGAGCTCTGCCGCAAACCCGGGAACGATCGGGTGCTCATGCTGGAACACACCCGTCGCGATGACCACGTTGTCCGCGCCGAACCGACGATCCCCGGCGGCTACGACATACCCGTCTCCGTTCTTCTCGAGCCCGTCGACACGGATTCCGGTCTGGACGGCTAGCTCGAACCGCGTCGCGTAGGACTCGAGAAAGTCAGCCATCTCGAGACCTGTCGGATATGAGTTGGCCGGGGCCGGGAATGCCATGCCCGGAAGCCCATCGGCACTTGCCGGGGAGTAGAGCCGAAGCGAGGGCCAGCGCTTGCGCCACGAGTCGCCCACGCGGTCGTTCCCATCGACGATCACGAATGCGCGCTTCTGAGACTTGAGGTGGTACCCGACAGCGAGGCCCGCTTGCCCGCCACCGATGATCACGGTCTCGACATGCTCGTCCGTCGTCATCTCCTTCTCCTTTGCGTGCTGGACACGACGACGGTAGAACGACACCGCGGCGGTTTCATCGCCGGAAGCAACCAACTGCGCAATGGCCTGTCGTGGTCATTTCTGACCACGGCGTCAACGTCAGACGAGCTCGTGCTCGAAGGCAAACGAGACGGCGGCGGTCCGTGACGAGACGTTGAGCTTGGCGAAGATGTTCTGGACATGGCGGGCGACCGTGTGCTCGCTGATGACGAGCTCCGCAGCGATCTCCCGGTTCGATCTCCCTGACGCGACAAGACGGAGCACTTCGAGCTCGCGACGGGTCAACCCATGCGAAGACGGGAGCGCGCGGGCTGACGCATCGACTCGCTTCGCGTCCGGGAGAGCTCTCAGCTGCTCGAACGCCGCTCTGGCGGCGTCCAGCTCGAGGGTCGCAGCGTCCTCGTCACCGAGAGCACGACACGCGAGCCCGATGAGCTCGCGCGTCCGCGCGACCTCGTAGGGCGCCTCGAGCCACTGCCACACGTCACCTGCACGGCGTAGAGCTGCCAGCCCCGCACGGGCGTCCCCTTCCGCCAGATGTACCGCGCCACGAGCGTAGGCGACCATTGCACCGAGCATCGCGCTCTCGTACCGCTCCGCCAGATCTTCGAGCTCCAGACATGCTCGGCCGGCAGCCTCGGCGTCGCCAGAAGCGAGGACGATCTCGACGTACGCAGGAAGCAGTCCCGCTCGTTTCAGTGGCTCGGTCGTTTCGTCGAGCACGCGTTGGATCGCCGTCAGCGCCGCGTCGACTCTGCCCTGGACGAGCCGGAGCTGCGCGAACCCGGGCTGCGGGTCCCACCCGTGGCGGCTCGCGTCCGCGTAGGCCTTCTCCGCGTCGTCGAACTCCCCGAGCAGGCGCTGGAGCTCGGCCTCCCGGTACAGCGCCAACCCGACCCGTCCGAGGTTGTCGGCCTCGATGAAGCGCCGCCTCGCTCTCTGCGCCTCTTCGAGCGCGTCCGGCCAGGCGCCGTTGAACTGCAGGATCTCCGCGCGATGCACGAGGCAGCGGCCGGTGAAGGCGACGAGATCTGGCTGACCTTCGCACCATCGCGCCAGAGCGGCAGTCCACTCCTGCGCGCGACGCACTTCGTAGACCTCCTGACAGGCAAGAATTACAGCGCAGTAGACGATGCCCGTCACCATCGGTGACAGATCGCCCGTGGTGACCGCGAGCATCGCCTCGTCCAGAAGAGCGAGGCCCTCCTCGACCCGACCGATCTTGAGCAGCATGTATCCCTGTGCGTGGCTGGCGAGCGCGAATCCGTCCGCGTCGCCGAAGCGCTCCGCGATCGAGGCTGCCTCGGCCGCGACTGCGGCCGCCGCCTCGTATTCGCCGGCGGCCTCGTGCTTGAAGGCGAGCGGCATGAGGAGGTAACCGCGCTCCACGCAGTCGCCCGTCTCGCGCTCGAGCAGACGCTGAGCCCGGCCGATCCACGCGCTGCCCGGCCCGACCTCGCCTCGCGTGAGCAGGGCCATCCCACACCAAAAAGCACAGCGAATGGCACGCAGCGGCTCCCCTGCGTCGAGGTTCGCGTGATGGGCGCGTTCGAGAACGCTCACGTACTCGTGGTCCCGGCCGAGCATGTATGCGGACGTCGCCAACAGCTCGAGCTCGTCGGTGCGAAGCCCCTCTACCCGCTCCGCTTTCGAGAGGAGGTCGAACGCCTCTCTCCACGCCCCGCGCGCATACGCTTCGCGGCCGCGCTCGACTTCGGCGCTCGCTGCCACGACCGTAGAGGCTAACGCTGCCGCGACTGCAGCGCCGGAAAGCGCCGGTGACTAGACCCTGAGGAAACGCCGAAGCGTCAGGCCCGAGCCGAGGGCGCCGATGCCGAGCCCGACCAGAACGAGAATCGTCGCGGTCCATGTGAACGCGAGCGCGCGAACGTCGGGATCGTTCTGTATCTGACCGAGGATTCGCGGAACCGCGATCTCGCGTGAGACGAAGAGCAGGACTACCGCCGCGAGCGAGCCCGCGAGCCCTGTGAGGACACCCTCGAGCATGAACGGGCCTCGCACGAACCAGTTCGTGGCACCGACGAGCTTCATGACCTCGATCTCACGTCGGCGCGCGAAGATCGAGAGCCGAATCGTGTTCCCGATGAGGATCGTCGAGGCGGCAAGGAGGATGAGGACTGCGATCACCGCGACGATCTGGATGGCGCGTGCGATACCGAGGATCCGCTGCGAGACCTCTTTGCCGTAGTTGACCTTGTCCATCCCCGAGAGGCCCGCTTTCCGCACCGAGAGCGCTATCTCCTCCGTGTCCTCGCCGCGCTTCGGGACGACGTCGAACGATGCGGGGAGCGGATTCGTCACGACGAGCGCCGTCAGCTCGGGCTCCCGCTTCTGCATGCGCTTGAACGCGTCTTCCCTGGAGATGAATCGGATCCCGCCCTGCTTGATCCGGTCGTCCGACGCGAGGTGCACTCGAACGGCGTTGATCTCCTTGGTGGTCGCCTCGCGCGGGCAGCGCGGGTTGGGGTCGACCTCGGACGGCGGCGGACAGAAGTAGACGTGAACGGCGAGCTCGCGTTTCTTGTCGTCGGACCACGACACGAGCCACGTCCCGAGGCCGATGAAGACCCCGATGAGGAACATCCCGATGAGCACCGAGACAGCCGAGGCGACGGTCGTCGACACGTTGGCGCCGATCGACTTGAGCGCCTCTGCGAGCACCAGGCGGAGCTTCGTCATACCTCTGCGTATCCCCCGCGCCGCTCGTCGCGGATGAGCCTGCCGGAGTCGAGCGCGATCACGCGCTTGCGCATCTTGTCGACCATCTCGCGGTCGTGGGTGACCATGAGGATCGTCGTTCCGGTGCGGTTGATCCGGTAGAGGAGCTGCATGATCCCGACGGACGTGTCCGGGTCGAGGTTCCCAGTCGGCTCGTCGCACACCAGGAGCGGCGGGTGATTGACGAATGCACGCGCGATCGAGACGCGCTGCTGCTCGCCGCCCGAGAGCTCCTCGGGGCGCGAGTTCATCTTGTGCGAGAGCCCGACGAGGTTGAGCACCTCCGGGACCTTCTTCCGGATCTGCGCGCTCGACTCCCCCTGGACGCGGAGCGCGTAGCCGATGTTCTCGGCAGCGGTGCGGTTCGGGAGCAGCTTGAAGTCCTGGAACACGCAGCCGAGATTGCGACGGAGCAGCGGCACCTTCGAGCGCTTGAGCCGGCCGAGATCTCGCCCGCCGACGATGATCCTGCCCTCAGTGGGCTCGATCTCCTTGAGGAGGAGGCGGATCACCGT
>DATFEK010000238.1:0-4632 GCA_035251305.1 Gaiellaceae bacterium
CCGATCGCGGCGGTGGAGGTGCAGGGCTACGTCTACGACGCCAAGCGCGGGCTCGCCCAGCTCGCGCGGGAGGTGTGGCGCGACCCGGCCCTGGCCGACCGCCTCGATCGCGAAGCGGACGAGCTACGCGCGAGATTCGACGAGGCGTTCTGGGTCGATGCGCGCAGGGGTTTCTTCGCGCTCGCGCTCGACGGCAAGAAGCAACGGGTGGACGCACGCTGCTCGAACATGGGCCATCTCCTGTGGAGCGGGATCGTGCTTCCGGAGCGCGTGGACTCCCTCGTCGACCAGCTCCTCTCGGAAGAGCTGTGGACGGGTTGGGGAATCCGCACGATGGCGAGCGACGCGGCCGCCTTCAATCCGATCAGCTACCACAACGGAACTGTCTGGCCGCACGACACGTCGCTCGCCGCGTGGGGTCTCAGCCGGCACGGTCACCTTGCCGAAGCCCGCCGGATCGGACGCGCCCTGATCGAGGCGGCCGCTCATTTCGACTGGTCGCTGCCGGAGGTGTTCGCCGGGTACGCGCGGGACGAGACCCCGTTTCCGATCGCGTATCCGACGGCCGCGCGGCCGCAGGCGTGGGCGGCCGGCACGCCCATCCTCCTCGTCCGGGTCCTCCTCGGAATCGAGCCCGATCGCGAGCGCCAGCGCCTCGTCTCCACGGTGACGGATGAACTCCCGAGCTGGCTGGACGGCCTGCGGATCGAAGGTGTCCGCGCATATGGGCGCACGTGGACGATTGCGGTCGAGCGCGGCCATGTCACGATTGCCGAAGGCATATGAGAGTCGCTCTGGTGTGCCCCGTCTGGTTCCCGGTTCCTCCGGAGGCGTACGGCGGGACCGAGCGCGTGGTCGCGCTCCTCGCGGACGGCCTCGTCGACGCCGGACACGACGTGACGCTCTTCGCCTCGGGTGACTCGCAGACGCGCGCCCGCCTCGATTCCGTCTTCCACACGGCCCCGAGCGAGTGGATCGGCCACACGTACTGGGAGATGCAACATGCCCTCCATGCGTTTCGCAAGGGCGACGAGTTCGACGTCGTGCACGACCACACCGGAATGCTCGGGCTCGCGTTCGGCGGGTTGCTCCGCGTCCCGTTCTGCCACACGGTCCACGGGCCGCTCGACGGCCAGCCCGGCCGACTGTACGAGCAGGTGCTCGAGCTGGCGCCCAAAGCCAAGCTGATCTCGATCTCGATGAACCAGCGGAAGCCGAAACCGGGCCTCCCGTGGATAGCGAACTGCCCCAACGCGCTCGATCTCTCCATGTATCCCTTCCGGCGAAAGCCGGGCGGCGACTACCTCGTCTTCCTCGGCCGCATGAGCCCGGACAAGGGTGCTCACAGGGCGCTCGCGGTCGCGCTCGAGACGGGGTTGCCGCTGAAGATCGCCGCGAAGTGCCGCGAGCCGCTCGAGATCCGCTACTTCGACGAGTTCATCCGCCCACATCTCGGCGGTGGGATCGAGTACGTGGGCGAGGTCGGGCATGCGGACAAGGTCGAGCTCCTCATGGGGGCACGCGCCCTCATCTCGCCGATCGACTGGGAGGAGCCGTTCGGCCTGATGATGATCGAGGCGATGGCGTGCGGAACGCCCGTGATCTCGACCCGCCGCGGGGCCGTTCCTGAGATCGTGGATCACGGGCGAACCGGCGTCGTCGTCGACAACTACCGCGACATGGAGGACACCGCAGTCTTGGAGCTCGCAGACTCGCTCGATCCTGTCGTGATTCGGCGCGAGGTCGAAGAGCGGTTCTCGCCGGAGCACATGGTGGCCGATTACGTCGCCGCCTACGAGGCGACGATCGAAGCTACGGGCAAAGCATAGAACCCCTTGAAAAAGGTTCTTGGACTGCGGTCGGCGTACGACCGCGAGATCGTCAGTCTCGCGCTTCCCGCGTTGGGAGCGCTCGCTGCGGAGCCGCTGTATCTCCTCGTCGACACGGCCATCGTGGGCCACCTCGGACGGCCGCAGCTCGCCGCGCTCGGGATCGCTTTCACGGTGCTCGGCGGGCTGTTTGCGATCTTCAACTTCCTCCAGTACGGGACGACTGCGCAGGTGGCGCGGGCCGGCGGAGCCGGGGAGAGCGAGACCGCGCGTCTGCTGGGCGCGCAGGCGGTGTGGCTGTCGCTCGGGTTCGGGATCGCCGTCTCCGCCCTCGTCGCCGTGTTCGCAGAGCCGCTCGTCTCCCTCATGGGCGGGGAGGGGGAGGCCGCCGAGTACGCGGTCACCTACTTGCGAATCGCGGCGATCGGATTTCCCGCCGCATTCATCGCGCTCGGTGGGCAGGGCTACCTCAGGGGAGTCGCCGATCTCCGTACGCCGCTCCTCATCGTCATTGCGGGCAACGTCGTGAATGTCGTGCTCGAAGTGCTCTTCGTGTACGGCTTCGGCTGGGGGATCGAAGGTTCCGCCTGGGGAACGGCAATCGCGCAGCTCGGAATGGGTGCCGCCTTCGTCGTCGTGATCGTCCGTCAACTGCTGCCCGGCGAGGCGCGCATTCAGCCGGCTCTAGCGCGCCGTGTGCTCTCGCTGGGAAAGTGGCTCTTCATCCGCACCGCGGCGCTCATGGGCTCGTTCGTCCTCGCGGGCGCGGTTGCGACTCGCTTCGGGGACGCGTCGATCGCAGCGCACCAGGTCGCGTTCCAGCTCTGGATCTTCCTCGCGCTCGTCCTCGACTCGGTCGCGATCGCCGGGCAGATCATCGTCGGGCGCGAGCTCGGCGGCGGGCGGCGGGACGACGCCTATGGCGCCGGCGAACGGATGATCTGGCTCTCGGTCGGGCTCGGCGGCGCGTTCGCAGCGGTCATGTTGCTCCTGTCGAGCGTGCTCCCGCGCGCGTTCACGGGCGACGAGTCCGTTCTCGACGAGGCCGCGCTCCTGTGGCCGCTCTTCGCACTCATGCAGCCGCTGAACGGGGCGGTCTTCGCGCTCGACGGGATCCTCATCGGAGCGGGTGACGGGCCGTTCCTCGCGGGCTCGATGGTCGCGGCGTTCCTCGCGTGTGCCGCCGTGCTCGCCGGCTCACTTACGGGGGACTGGGGGATCCGTGGGGTCTGGGCCGCGCTCGTCGTCCTCATCCTCGTGCGGCTGACGCTGATGACCGCGCGCTTCCGCCGCGGCCGCTGGCTCGTCACGGGCTGGGCATAGGCTCTCTGAGGTGAACGTCCTCGGTGGCGAGCTCGAGCCGTGCTCCTTCGATCCCGTGACCGGATACTTCCGCGATGGCTACTGCCGGACCGAAGGCGTCGACCTCGGGTTCCACGCCGTCTGCGCGGTGATGACCGAGGAATTCCTCGCGTTCTCCGTGTCGCGAGGGAACGATCTCGTCACGCCGCAGCCGGAATGGATGTTCCCGGGGCTCCGGTCGGGCGACCGCTGGTGCGTCGTCGCCGCCCGCTGGCAGGAGGCGCTCGAGGGCGGCGTCGCGCCGCCGGTCGTGCTCGAGGCGACGCACGCCTCGGCGCTCGAGTTCGTTTCTCTGGCGGATCTCGAGGCACATGCCTTGCGTGAGTCGTAGCGGGGTCAGACCCGTGGGGTCTCACCCCTACGGCCAGGTCGCTTGTAGCGGGGGTCAGACCCCACGGGTCTGACCCCCTTGGGTTACGCCGCCTCGCGCCGCTTGCGCCAGTAGCGCTCGATGCCGCGGAAGTGGTGCCAGTACGGCGCCGCGCGATCGTAGGCCTCGACGAGCTCGGGATCGACCTGCGAGACGTCGAAGCGGGCTGCCGCGATGAAGGTGTCCTCGTCCATCCCGTCCTCGACTCGTCCCGCCCAGCTGCGGAGCGTGCCGCGGAGGGTCGCGAGGTGCTCCTGCACGTCGTCGAACGTGCCGAAATGGATGAGCGCGAGGCGCCCCGGCGCACGACGTTCGATCTCCTCGATCGTGCGCTCCCACGCCTCGAGGTCGAGCTCGGGCGGAGGGCACGGCGGGAGGACGAAGCTGCCCGGCGCGATCCGCACGCCGGCAGCGTCACCGGCGTAGAGCGTGCCGTCGGCATCGAGGTACGAGACGTGGTGCGATGCGTGTCCCGGAGTCGGGAAGCAGTCGAGCCCCAGAACCGTGCTTGCGACGACCTGGATGTTCTGAGCGGGAATCGGGGCGAGCTCACCGAACAGCCCGTCGAAGCTCATGCCGTAGAGCCGTCGCGCGCTCGCCTCGAGCTTGGTGGGATCGACGAGGTGCGGAGCGCCGATGTCGGAGACGTGGACCTGGAGCCAGGGATGCTGGCGCACCAGCACGCCTGCGGCTCCTGCGTGGTCGAGGTGGATGTGCGAGAGCAGCAGGTGACGAACGTCGGTCAGGTCGAGGCCGCGTTCAGCGAGCCCCGCCTTGAGGAACGGGATGCACGTACTCGGGCCGCAGTCGAAGAGTGACGGGCCATCCGTCGTCTCGAGCAGGTACGCACCGACGATGCGCTCGTCCTGGTAGTGGACGTCGATCGGCTCGGGCGTCATGCGGCCAGCGCAGCCTCGAGGTCGGCGATGAGGTCCTCGGCGGACTCGATGCCGACGGAGAGCCGGACCAGCGTCGGCGGTACCGCGAACGGGGCATCCGCGGTCGATGCGTGCGTCATGCCCCGTCGGCGGTACCGCGAACGGGGCATCCGCGGTCGATGCGTGCGTCATG
>DATFEK010000059.1:0-5881 GCA_035251305.1 Gaiellaceae bacterium
GTTCGCTTCGTGAACCGGGGATCCCATCCGCACACGATCCACTTCCACGGGATCCATCCGACGAACATGGACGGCGTCTTCGAGGTCGTCGAGACGGGTGGTGAGTTCACGTACGAGTTCGAGGCGCGGCCGGCGGGCCTGCACCTCTACCACTGTCACGCGACGCCCCTGAAGAAGCACATCCACAAGGGACTCTACGGCGCCTTCATCATCGATCCCAAGGAGTCGCGTCCGCCTGCGAAGGAGCTCGTCATGGTGATGAACGGCTTCGACACCGACGCGGACGGTGGAAACAACTTCTACACCGTGAACGGTCGCTCGTTCTACTACGCGCGCTACCCGATTCGCGTGAAGCGCTCGGAGCTCGTGCGGATCTATCTCGCGAACCTGACCGAGTTCGACCTGATCAACTCGCTCCACCTCCACGCCGACTTCTTCCGCTACCAGCCGACCGGTACGGGCGAGTACTGGGAGTACACCGACACGGTCATGCAGTGCCAAGGCCAGCGCGGCGTCCTCGAGATCGAGTTCGCGGGTACCGGGCTTCACATGTTCCATGCGCACCAGTCCGAGTTCGCAGAGCTCGGCTGGATGGGCTTCTTCGAGGTCGTCGACTGATGGAGGTCGGTGCCGCCACGTCCCGGGCGCGCATGGGGTGGCGTCTCTGGGCGGTCGTGCCGGTGCTGCTGCTGGCGCTCGCGGTCGGCATCGTCGTCACGTCCGGCTCGTCCTTGGTCGATCTCGTCGGCACCAATCCCCCGCCCGCCGACGAGTTCGACATTCGCCGCGTCGAGTTCTCGCCCGGTGAAATCCGGATCACGGTGCGAAACCCGCAGCCCGACGACCTGACCATCGCGAACGTCAACGTCGACGACGCGATCGTCCCGTACTCGGTCGACGGCCCGACGACGCTCGGACGCTTGCGCTCGAGCACGATCGTCGTCCCGTTCGACTGGGTGGACGGCGATCCGATTACGGTCGGTGTCACGTCGTCGACCGGAATCGAGACTGTCGAGGAGATCCCTGCCGCGATCGAGACGCCCAGTCCTTCCGCCGAAGGGTTCCTCGGCTATGCGCTGATCGGCACGCTGGTCGGGGTGCTTCCCGTCGCACTCGGACTTCTCTGGCTTCCGGCTCTGCGGCAGGTGGGCTCGGAGTGGCTCTCGGCCTTCATGGCCTTTACGGCGGGCCTGCTCTCGTTCCTCGGCATAGAGGCGCTCGCCGAGTCGTTCGCGCTCCAGGCGGCGCTCCCGTCCGCGCTCGGTGGCACGGGGCTCGTCCTGTTGGGAGTCGCCCTCTCGTTCCTCGGAATGACAGCGCTCGCCGGTCGGTTGAGTGGGGGGACTGCAGCGACGGGGATGGCGCTCGCCGTGCTCGTGGCGATCGGAATCGGCCTCCACAACCTTGGTGAGGGCCTTGCGATCGGTGCCTCGTTCGCCCTCGGCGAGCTCCAGCTCGGGACGTTCCTCATCGTCGGCTTCATGATCCACAACGTCACCGAGGGTCTTGGAATCGCCACTCCGGTCGCGAGGACCCGTGTGACGATCCTCACGCTCGCCGGGCTTGCGCTCGTCGCCGGCGCTCCGACGATTCTCGGAGCTTGGATCGGGGGGTATACGTCCAACGAGGTTCTCGGTGCGCTGTTCTTCGCGATCGCCGCGGGTGCCGCCTTCCAGGTCGTGGTCGAGGTAGGCCGGTATGTCCAGCGAGTGTCGCCGGGCGGCCTTCGCTCCGGATATGCGATCGCCGGATTCGTCGTGGGGATAGCGACGATGTACGTCACGGGCGTCTTCGCCGGCTGAACTGCGACCGAGAGCTCCTAACGCAATGATCGGCCATGTCGCTGTGCGGCGCTGGACGCCCTGATGCTGCGTCCTCAGTCGCGCCCATATCGCTGCGGATATGGGCGCTCCCTGCGTCCTTGCCTCACGACGTCCAGCATCCGCCCAGCGACGGGCGATCATTACGTTAGGAGCTCTTAACCTGCGCTAACCCGCGGTTCATGCCGCGCCCTCTATAACGGATCGGCATGTCCGGCCTCCCGTCGCTCCGATCCTTCGCCGCACTCCTTGCGACCGCCGTTCTCGGCGGTGTCGTCGCCGTCGGAGCCGTGGCGCTGCTCGGCGGGCTCAATGGCGACACGACCGTCGTCACCGAGACGCTCGACGAGCCGAATCCTTCCACCGTACCGGCCGGTCGTGGAATGACCGTGAACGAGATCTACGAGCGCGCCTCGTCCGGGGTCGTGCGGATCAACGCCACGAGCAACTCGACGTCCACGGACCCGACGGTGAACCCCTTCGAGAGTCCGCTGCCGAGCGTGCCGTCTTCCTCAGCCCTTGGCTCCGGGTTCGTCATCGACAAGGCCGGGCACATCGTCACGAACTACCACGTCGTCTCCGGCGCGGACCAGGTCACGGTGAGCTTTTCGAATCGTGACACGGTCAAGGCGCAGATCGTGGGCACGGACCCGTCGACGGACATCGCCGTCCTGCGGGTGCAGACCTCGCCCGCCGCGTTGACCCCGCTTCCGCTCGGAGACTCGGACAAGGTCGAGGTCGGCGACCCCGTGGTCGCGATCGGAAACCCGTTCGGCCTCGACCGGACTGCCACCTCGGGCATCGTCAGCGCGCTCCAGCGCCTGATCACGGCGCCCAACAGCTTCACCATCGACCACGTCATCCAGACCGACGCACCCATCAATCACGGCAACTCCGGTGGGCCTCTCCTGAGCTCGCGCGGCCAAGTGGTCGGCGTCAACACGCAGATCGAGACCGGAAACACGGCTTCCGGGAACGTCGGCATCGGCTTCGCGGTCCCCTCGAACACCGTCAAGGACGTCGTCGCGCAGATCATGCGAACCGGTCGAGTCGAGCATGCGTACCTCGGCATCAGCGGCCAGGCCGTCAGCACGGACGTGGCCGAGACCTACAACCTCCCGGTCGAGAAGGGCGTCCTCGTCGGTGCAGTGACGAGCGGAAGCGGTGCGGGCAAGGCCGGGCTCAAAGGTGGCAACACGCAGGTCGTCGTCGCGGGAGAGACGTACGTCCTCGGCGGCGACATCATCGTCTCCTTCGACGGCAAGCAGATTTCCTCGATCGAACAACTGCGCGACGCGATCGCCGGTCACAAGCCCGGCGACAAGGTCTCACTCGTGATCTACCGCGGCGCGACCAAGACGGGCGTGACCGTCACGCTCGGGCGGCAGCCCCCCTCCCCCCAGGGCTAGCTGCCGATCAGGCCCCGGCATCGACCGGGGCCTGGTCAACCTCGGCAAGGGGTCCGACCGCCTGCCCGGACCCCTGCCACCTCTTTTGCCCTCACGCCTCGTCGAGGGCTGCGCGGCTCGTCGTGAGTGCCTCGTCGGTGAGCTTGTACCCCCGATCGATCAGCGATCGCTTGTGCTTCTTGGGCCACGGTCGGTCACTTCGAAAGGTCGGGTCGAGCCGGTCCTCGCCCGGGCTGCTCCGGACGATCAGCGTCGGAACGTGCCGGTCGTGGCGGAACGGGAAGCGGGCGGAGCCGAAGCGCTCCTCGAGCTCCTCCCGAAGACGCCGTCGACGCCACGGCGGAGCGGCTGCGACGGCGCGAGCGACGATGTCGGTGCGGAGCCAGGTGAGCTCGGCGACGGACGTCTCACGCTCCTGGGCGAGGCGCTCCTCGAGCACCGCGTTCCGCGCGAACGCGACTCGCATGAGCCGAACGATCAGCTCGCCGTAATGGGCCGGCTCTCCGCGCGAGGCGCGTTCCTGCGCGAGTCGGACCTCCGCGAGGAGGGCGCGGGCGGGCGGGACGGCCCGAAAGCGCTCGAGCCGCTCCCGCGTGCGGGCGAGGAACGTGGTGTCGGTCGGCGCGTAGCTCGGGACGTACCGGAATGCGGCGATGGCCGCAACCTCGGAATTCCGGTACGCGTGCTCGAACGGGAAGTTGCGTACCCAGCCGCCGTCGGTTGCAATGACGCCGTCCACGGAGACCGGGAGCACGAGCCCGCTGATCGCCGCTGACGCGAGAATGGCTCGCCCCATCGCTTCCGGGCTCGTCGAGCGAGCTGAGTAGCGGAGCTCGAAGTCGCGCGTCTCGTCGGCATCCGGGTAGTCGCTCACATCGGTGGCGAAGACGACCAGCTCGATCTCTGCGTCGGCGAGTGCGGTGCCCAACTCCTGCGGACTTCCGATGCGATCGGCGATCGTCGCAGGGAGCGTGTAGTCGTGAAGCCCGCCGGGGAACTGCCAGACGGGTCGCGGCCTGAACGCATCTTCGGGCTGGAGTCCGAGGAGGAACTCTTCGAGGTCGTCGAGCCGGTCGAGGGCCGCCATCGTTCCCGCGAGCGCTCCGGCGGATGTTCCGTAGATCCAGCCGACGCGTGGCCAGAGCGTGTCCTCGCGAAGACGCTCGAGAAAGCCGAGCTCGAGGAGCACGCCGTTGATGCCGCCGCCCGAGAGGACGACCGCGAGGTCGCGTTGGTCGGAGCCGCGCACGAGGCTATTGTGCCCCCGTGGAGTCGGAGCTTCGCCGGGGCGTCTCAACGCTCTCCGACGTCGGTCTCGAGGAGGACGTGGAGCTGTGGGAGGACGATGGCGCCGAAGATCACAGCGGTTGGTACTGCGTGCGCACCGACCCCTTTCCGTGCCCGGCGGAGGGATGTCTTTTCGTCGCGGACTTCATGACCGCGGCCCATCTCGTGCTCGTCTGGGAGGAGCGAGACGACCCCAACCTGCTCTGGCACGCGCAGCGTGCGAAGGAGGTCGGCAGGAACCCAAGGGTCGTCGGGTACGAGCCCGGCTTCGGGCCGAGTGCTTCGTACTACGCCTGGGAGGCGGCCGGCCGCCCGGTGCACGGCGTGAAAGGAAAGCAGTAGACCGGACGTACAATGGCGCGGTGGGTGTCGTACAGGAAACGATCACGGTGAGCGGGATCCGCTGCGAGCGGTGTGTCGGACGGCTTGCCGGGGCGCTTCGCGGACACGAGGGGCTCGAGTACGCGAACGCCAATCTCATTGGTGACGTCAGCCTCGCGTGGGACGAGGAGCGGACGTCGCGGGACGCAATCGTGGCGCTCCTCGCCCGTTCCGGGTTTCGCGAGGTAGCGCTCGACCGGGAATAGCGCGTTCGCGGGGCTCGTTGCAGGCTCGTGTAACGCAAGGGTACGGTAGGCCGGTGAGCGAGCCCGAGCCGGAAACCGAGGCGCGCCGCATCGCAACGGAGGCACGCGATCGTGCACGCTTCGAGGAGGAGGCGCTCACGCTCGCTGACCAGGTCTACCGCGTTGCGAGGCGGCTCGTCGGCTCGCGTGAGGAGGCAGAGGACCTGGTGCAAGAAACGTATGCGAGGGCATTCCGGAGCTGGCGCTCCTACACGCCTGGGACGAACATGCGGGCGTGGCTCCTCCGAATCCTCACGAACCTGAACGTCGACCGCGGCCGCCGCATCCAACGCACGCCTCAGACCCAACCTCTCGAGGAGACCGACTACTACCTCGCGAACAAGCTGGCGTCCGCAGGAGGCGAGCAGGTCCTCGAGACGGACGATGTCGTCGAGCGCATGTCGCAAGATTCAGTCGTGAACGCGCTCTCGGAGATTCAACCTCAGTTTCGCGACGTGGTGGTGCTCGTGGACATCGGTGACTTCACGTACGCGGATGCAGCACAGATCCTCGACATCCCGATCGGAACCGTGATGTCGCGCCTTCACCGCGGCCGCCGAGCGCTGAAACAGCGCCTCGCAGAGGGGGCTGTGACGTGAGCGGCGATCCGTGCGACCGCTGCGAGGAGCTTCTCCAGGATTTTCTGGATCGCACGTTGTCGGACGCCGAGTGGCGCGAGGCGGAGGCGCACCTCGCAGGGTGCGACTACTGCTCTCGTCGCTATCGCTTCGAGGAGAGC
>DATFEK010000023.1:0-3373 GCA_035251305.1 Gaiellaceae bacterium
GTTCGATCCGCGCTCGACGTCGCGGAGCATCGTCTCCGTGTCACCGGGCAGACGCGACTCGACCATGACCAGATGGCGGCGGAGGTCGACGATGTGGTCGACGTGCTCGATCGACACCGGGCACTCGTGGACGCACGCGCCACAGGTCACACAATCCCAGACGACGTCGTCCGTGACCGCGTTCGGGACGAGTGCCGAGACCGCGCCGCCCTCCAGCGCCACTGGTCCCTCCGCGAAGAGCTGGTCCCGGATGCCCATGATCAGGAGCTTCGGCGAGAGAGCCTTGCCGGTCGCGTACGCCGGGCAGACATCTTGGCAGCGGCCGCACTCGGTGCACGACATCGCGTCCAGCATCTGCTTCCACGTGAGGTCGGCGACCGTACCGGCGCCGAAGCGTAGAGCGCCCTCGTCCTCGGACTCGAAGTCGAGCGGCTCGAGGCGCCCGTGCGCGCGCGTGCTGCCGAAGAAGACGTTGATCGCGGCCGTCGCGATGTGGAGGTGCTTCGAGTGCGGGAGGTACGCGAGGAAGCCGAGGATGATCAGCACGTGGGCCCAGACGAAGAAGCGCTCGAGCGCGTCCGTCGCACTCCCGTCACCGAAGGCGTTGGACACGGCATTCGAGACAGGCGACCACTCCGCCGGCCACGGGTTCAGGCCGAGCGCGATGAGCGACGCGTGCCACAGGAGGAGCGTCGTCACGATTCCGGCGATCAGTGCCAGGATGAGATCGGCCTCTCCCAGGTGGCTCCCCACGAAGCGACGAGGGCGCTGCACCTTGCGGATGAAGAACGCCGTTGCCACTCCTGCGAGCACCAGGACTACGAAGACGTCGACGAGGAGCGCGTACCACCCCTGACTCTCGAGCCAGCCAAGCGGCGATCCCGCTGGAAGCGACGGCTCTCGGTCGACGATCGCGACCATCGCGATGAAGATCGTCGGGAAGAGCACGAGGAAGCCCCAGAAGATGAACGCATGCATGAGCCCGGGGACGAGTCGCTGCAGAAGCTTGCGTTGTCCGAGGACGATCGTCGCCTCTGCCCGCACCCGGGCTGGGATCTCCGACATGCGTGCCACTGGCTTGCCCATCCGGACCAGCCGCGTGAGCAAGAGAGCGCGTCGAGCGAAGAGCCCGCCTGCGATCGCAATCGAGGCAACGAGTGCGACCGCGGAGGCGACGCTCGTCGTCGTGCTCAGCCTCCTCTCGCCTTCCTGAGCTCGGCCGAGATCGCCGGGACCACCTCGTGCAGGTCACCGATCACGGCGTAGTCGGCGCTCGCGAGGATCGGCGCGTCAGCGTCGGTGTTGATCGCGAGGAGCGCCTTCGCGCCCTTGCAGCCGGCCATGTGCTGCGTCGCCCCGGAGATGCCACAGGCGATGTAGATCTCGGGCGCGATCTTCGTGCCGGTCTGACCGACCTGGTCGGTGTGGGGACGCCAGCCGGCCATCGTCACCGCTCGCGAGCATCCGACCGCGCCCTCCAGCAAGCCTGCGAGCTCCTCGATGATCCCGAAGCCTTCCGCCGAGCCCGCACCCCGCCCGGCGGAGACGACGACTTTGGCCTCCGCGAGCGACACGCCTCCCGCCGTGGCCTCGACTCGCTCGACGACGCGGACGGCGAGATCCGTCTCGGACAGCGCGGGCGTGAATCGCTCGACTGAAGGCTGCCCCGCGATCTCCGGCTCGGCCTCGACCGCGTGCGGCTGTACGGTGAGCAGCTTCGGGGCTCCGTGGACCCGCGCTTCTTCGAGGACGCTTCCACCCCAGCGAACACGGGTGACGAGCATCGGATTCCCCGCCGTCGCCGCGACGCAGTTCGCCGAGAAAGGAAGGTCGAGCCGAGCCGCGACCTGGGCGAGCACCTCGTTCCCGCGCTCAGTACCGGCCGCAACGACGGCTGTAGGCGAGTGGCGGTCGATGAGCTCGACGAAGGCCGCTGCGATGGCCGTGGGCGCATACGCAGCGAACGCGTCGCCTTCGGCGATGTGCAACGTCTCGACTCCTCCGAGCTCGGGTGCCGAACCCGCCGCGAACGCGTGAACCGGGTCTCCGAGCCCGCGTGCGAATGCGAGAGCCTGCCGGGTGAGCTCGGCGGAATCGGCGAGGTACACGATAACCATCTAGGCGACTCCGATCTGCTGCAGGACCTCGACGACCGCCGCCGCCGCCTCGGGGCCCTGGCCGAGGACGACCGCCTCCTTGCCCTGGCCCTCCGGAACCACGAGCCGCACCTTCTCGAGCCGTGAGTCGGGTCGACGAGGTGAGTACGACTCGAGGGGCTTTCGCTGCGCACGGAGCTTCGCCGGGACCGAGGGGTAGCGCGGCAGGTTGAGGCCCTCCAGGACCGTGACGACGGCCGGTAGCGGCAGCAGGTAGACGTCGCGGCCGCCTGCGACCTCCTGCTCGCACCGAACAGTCGCGCTCTCGACGGAAACCCCTTTGAGGCCCGTCGCGACCGGCCGGCCCAGCGCGTGCGCGACCCGGATTCCGACCTGGTAGTTCCCGGCGTCGGCCGACTCGTTGCCGAAGAACACGAGGTCGAAGGGGCCGTGCGCCGCCTCGTCCGCGCGGATCCTCTCGACGATCGCGCCCGCCGTCGCCTGGGGATCCCACTCCTCGTCGTCCGAGACGATGTGGATCGCCCGGTCGATCCCGAGCGCCATCGCGTCGCGCAGCTGCTCAGCAGCTTCCGGCGGGCCGAGCGTGAGCACGACCGACTCGCCCTCCGCCGACTCGACGATCCGCACGGCCTCCTCGACTCCACACTCCTCGTGCGGGCTGATGGTGAACCCGAGGTGCCGCGTCTCGATCGCCTGAGCGTCCTCCGTGAGAACGATCCTGCCGCCGGTGAGCGGCACGCGCTTCACACACACCAGAACCCTCACGAGCGGATCCTCGTGTTCTCGGGGTCGAAGATCGGCATCGAGCCGACCGCGTCGACGGTGACCGGGTACGTCTCGCCCAGGTACTCGACCGCGAGCTCGGTGCCTATCGCGGCTTGCTCGAGAGGGAGGTACGCCATGAGAACGTGCTTCCCGACCGACGGGGCTGCGCCCGCGCTCGTGACGTATGAGCGGCGACCTTTGGCGTCTGTGAGCGGCAACCCGGCGCGGGTGACGATCGGTTCGCGCCCCATCGGAAACCGCGCAACGCCGGAGGTCGACGTGAGGTCGTCGACCGAGAGCGTGCACAGGAGCGCGACGGGCTCCTCCTCGCGGTGGCGCACGTGCGCCTCCTTTCCGACGAAGTCCTGCTCCTTCACCTTCCCCCAGGCCATGTCCGCCTCGACGACGGTGTACTCGCTCTCGAGCTCGGTGCCGAAGGCGCGGTAGCACTTCTCGAGCCGGCCGGTCGTGCCGTAGACCCCGATGCCGCA
>DATFEK010000062.1:0-5419 GCA_035251305.1 Gaiellaceae bacterium
ACTCGCGCATCGTCCCGACCTGGGGGCTCTCCTGGCTCGACACGGAGTGCGAGCTGTGCGGCGGTTGCCTCTCCGTCTGTCCGACCGGCGCGATCTACGAGAAGTTCGAGGAGGGCACAAGACAGCCCGAGCGTGCGCTCGAGCAAGTGCGCACCACGTGCACATTTTGTGGCGTCGGCTGCCAGATCGACCTCAACCTCGATCCGCAGACGAAGCACATCGTCAAGGTCACCTCGAAGGACGAATACCTCCCGAACGAGGGCAACCTCTGCGTCAAAGGGCGCTTCGCCTTCAACTTCGTTCACCACCCCGACCGGCTCACGCAACCGCTCGTCCGGGGCGACGACGGCGAGCTCCACCCGACGACCTGGGAGCACGCGATCGAGACCGCCGCGACCGGCCTCAAGAAGGTCATCGCCGAGCACGGCCCCCAGTCCATCGGCTTCCTCTCCTCGGCCCGCTTGACGAACGAGGAGAACTACCTCATCCAGAAGCTCGCACGCACGGGGGTGGGGACGAACTCGGTCCACTCGTGCGAGTCGACCTGACACGCACCGACTCTTTACGGCCTGGTCAGGTCGTTGGGCAGAGGAGCAAGCAGCAACTCGATCCCGGAGATCGAGCGTGCCCGGTTCCTCTTCGTCATCGGCTCCAACACGACGGAAGCGCACCCGGTGCTCGCGCTGCGGATCAAAAAGGCCGTCCGGGACGGTGGCACGCTCGTCGTCGCCGACCCGCGCAAGATCTGGCTCACGAAGATCGCGAAGCGCCACCTGCAGCTCCGCCCCGGGACCGACGTGTGGCTATTGAACGCGATGATGCACACGATCCTCGCCGAGGGCCTCCAGAACGAGGAGTACATCCGCGACTTCACGGACGACTTCGACGCGGTGCGCGAGATCGTCATGCGCTACTCGCCCGAGGAGGCCGAGAAGGTGACCGGTGTCCCGGCCGAGGACATCCGTGCGACCGCGCGGGAGTACGCGACGGAGCGGCACGCGGCGATCTTCTACACCCTCGGGATCACCGAGCACGCGTGCGGTGTCGACAACATCTGGTCGCTCTCGAACCTCGTGCTTATGACGGGCCATCTCGGCTATGAGTCGACGGGCCTGAACGCATTGCGCGGCCAGAACAACGTCCAGGGCCTGAACGACTCGGGTGCGAACCCGCACTACCTCCCCGGGTACCAGTCCGTCGACGACCCCGAGATCAGGCGGAAGTTCGCCGAGCGATGGGGTGCAGAGGTTCCAGAGAGGGCGGGGTACCGGCTCGACCAGATGATGAGCGGGCTCCACGACGGGCGCGTCAAGGCCCTTTATCTGATCGGAGAAAACCCCGCCCAGACCGAGCCGAACGCTCACCACGTCGAGGAGGGGCTCGGGAAGCTCGACTTCCTGATCTCGCAGGACATCTTCCTCCACGACATGACGCGGAAGCACGCCGACGTCGTCCTTCCTGCCTCGAGCTTCGCCGAGAAGGACGGCACGTTCACGAACACCGAGCGCCGGATCAGCCGTGTGCGCGAGGCCGCGCCGCTCCCCGGTGACGCGAAGGGCGACCGCGAGATCGTCGTCCTCATGGCACGAGCGCTCGGCGCGAATTGGCCCGAGTACCCGGACGCCGAGTCCGTCTGGAACGAGCTCGCCGACCTCGCGCCCAACTGGTACGGCGTCCGCTACGACCGCCTCGAGGAGAACGGGATCCAGTGGCCGGTGCCGGAGATGGGTCACCCGGGAACGCCCTTCCTCCACGCGCCCGCACCGGCGCGAGCAGGCGGGCGCGGCAAGTTCTTCCCCGTCGAGTACCAGCGGCCCATCGAGGAGCCCGACTCCGAGTATCCGCTCGTCCTCTCCACGGGCCGGACGCTCTACCACTACAACTCGGCGACGATGACGATGCGCGAGTCGGGGATCACGGAGAAGCAGGAGGAGCCGTTCTTCGAGATCACGGACGAGGACGCTTCGGCGCTCGGCCTGTCCGAGGGTGACTGGGCGCGGCTCGTCTCCCGCCGCGGGAAGCTCGAAGCCAAGGCGCACATCTCCGATCGCGTCTTCCCGGGCCTCGTCTGGATGGCGCTTCACTTCGCCGAGCAGAAGGTCAACTGGCTGACGCACGACGTCGGCGACCCGCTGATCGGCACTCCCGAGTTCAAGGTCTCGGCAGTGCGCGTCGAGCGCGTGTGAGCGACTGGCTCATTGAAGCCGCGGTCGCCCGGCATCTGCGTGGTCGCTTCGGCAAGCCCTACCTGTACGAAGCGGAGTGCGAGTCGACGCAGCTCCTCTTGCTCGGATCGGGGCTCCCCGAGGGAGCGATCGCCGTCACAGATCGTCAGACTGGCGGACGCGGACGCCTCGGCCGGCGCTGGGAGGCGCCAGCCGGAAGCTCGGTGCTCGTCTCCGTGCTGCTGCACCCGCCGCCCGATCGTGCGAATCCGGAGCTCTCGCTCGTCGCCGCGCTGGCCACGGCCGAGACGGTCGAATCCGCAACCGGCCTCTCCGTTCAGATCAAGTGGCCGAACGACGTGATGCTCAATCGCCGCAAGGTCGCCGGAATCCTCTCCGAGCTTTCCGACCACACTGTCGTCGTGGGAATCGGGATGAACGTGAACCAGCGGCGTGAGGATCTCCCCGGGGAGACGCCGACGGAGGCGGGATCCCTCCGAACGCTCACGGGGACGACATACGAGCGTGCCGCTCTCCTGGGCTCGCTCCTCGAACGACTCGAGGGGCGCTACGAGGCCTGGCGGGAGGGCGGCCTCCCTGTCCTTTACGGCGAGATCGGAGCGCGCGACTTCCTCCGCGGCCGCCGGATCACGGTGGACGGTGAGCCCGCGACGGCAGTCCAGATCCTCCGCGACGGGAGGCTCGAGATCGAGACGGGCCCGCACGAGGCTCGGATGATCGAATCGGGCGAGGTGCACTTCTCGCGTTGAGCCGGCGTCAGCGGTTCGTCACGAGCATGATCAGGAGGTAGATCACGACCGCCAGCGGGACGATGACCCTCCCGATGATGTGGCGCCCGCGAGCGCTCGGGGTCTCGGCGGCGGGCTCATCCGACTCGTCGACGTCGAACACCTCGGGCTCGAACGGCTGGGCCTCCTCGGGCTCGAGCACCTCGACGCCCACGGCCGTGGACGCCTCGTCGGTCTCGAGCTCGAGATCCTCGACCTTGCTCTCCTCGATGTCGAAGAGGCTCGGCCACCTGCCGCACGTACGGCAGGCGTTCGCGACCGGCTCGTTCACCGTGCCGCACTGAGAGCAGCGCCAGGGTGCGTCCGCCACCACATGAGCTTACGCACGCCGGGCGGCTAGCGCGTCATCCGGAGGGGTATCTCGACGAGGTTGATCCGCGAGCCGTCCTGTGCGGAGCGCTCGAAGACGATCAGCGCACCGACTCCGTCGAAGGGGACGGTGTAGGGCTTGGTCGTGAAGTCGAACGTGCCGCGCGTGCCCGTCCCCGACGTCGCGGTCACGAAGTTCTCGTCGACGATCAGGCCGTCGGTGTCGGTCAGCTCGTAGCTGAATGTCGCTTCGAAGGTATTGGCCGTGCCCGTTACGCGGAGCGGGCTCGAGACGTCCTCGAACGGCAGGGGCGACTCGACCAGGATCGCGGGTGTCAGATCCTCGAAATCGGCTCGGGTAAGCGTATTTCCCTGAATGTCGACGGATTCCACGGTCACGAATTGCGTGAGCGTGTGGACGACCTGGGCGAGAGGCTCATTGGGGAGGTCGACCGACAGCTCGACGGTCGCGACGCCGTCCTCGATCGAAGCGATGACGCCCTCGACGTCCTCGGGAATTGCCGTCCTGAACTGGAGGTCTGCGGCCTCCTGCTCGGTCGGCCCTGCAAGAAGCTCGTCGAGTGCCGCCTGTGCCAGGGCATCTGTCTGCCCGATCTCGCGGAGTGCGGGCCACACCTTGCCGTCACGGAGCCAGTACACCCGAAGCTTTGTCGTCTCGGCAGGTGCGGTCGTCGTTCCGGTGTCGGTCGTGGTTTCGTCCTCTCGACCGCACCCCGCGGCGAGTAGCACGAGCGCTGCGACGAAAGCCCCGAGAGCGCGCGTCACTGATGCGAGCGTAGCTACTTGCCGTTCTTCTTCTGCACGGCCGTGACGAGCGCGCGGAGCCGTCTGCTTGCGGCACGTCACACCGGAGAGCGTCTTTCGCAAGGGCTGGCTGACGACGGAGATCGAGCAGCTGCTCAGACCCGCGCCCGGACGACCGGCACTGGCGCGACCACCTGACGCAGCTCGTCGACGAGCTCGACGCGCTCGAGCGCGGGTTCGCGCCCTACGACCGCCGGCGTTGGGGACCGGTCTCGCGCGACCGGTTGATCGCCGCCGTGCGCAAGCGGTACGAGCTCACCGTCCTCGATTAGCGCAGGGGCCCAAGGCCTAGTCGGCTAGGCGTACCGCGAGCGCGGATCGGGAACGACGTCGGCGAGCAGTCGGCGGAGGCGCTCGTGATCGCGATCGGAGACGAGCCCGAGGCGCCGGGCGGTTTCCTCCGCCACGCTCTGGAAGAGGTCGGTCGTCTCCCACAGAGCCCGAGCGAGATCACGCACGTCGTAGTGCGCAAACGCTTTCTCGATCGCGGAGAGCGCACCCGGATCGGCCCAGCGTTCGAGGAAGCGGCCTTCGTGCCAGGTGTCGGCCGCGGGATCGACCGAGCGCGCATGCCACTCGAGCAACGTGACGAGCCGGGCCTTCAGGTACCCGTCGAGGCACCCGATCGCGGTGTAGACCTCGCCTCGGCGAAGCTTCTTCGCTGTCCACAGGGCGTGGTACCAGAAGTCCGCTTCCAGCTGGTCGAAGTCCGCCTGAGTGGGCGGCCCCGGAGCGGATGCTTGACCGGCGAGGTTCCGAAGACGCGCCTCGAGACCGACCTCGTCGACGAGCACTCGGTAGCCGCGACCTAGGAGCGCATTCGCGGCCCCGCTCTGCACCAGCTGCTCGAGCGCCGAGAGCGGGAACAGCGGGAGATCGACGTCCTCGCCCGACTCGTAGAGGACGCGACGCTCACGCTGGCCGACAGGCGTCTCTTCGAGGAACGTCAGCACGGGCGTCCCGAACTCCCAGACCCAGTCATCGCTCCGCGCATACGGCTCTGGGTCGTCGACGACGAGCACGATGTCGAGATCCGACCACCTGTCCGCCGGCGTGTCCGTGCGAGCGCGGGAGCCGACGACGAACACGGCGCGGACATCCGGGCGCTCGAGCGCCCAGTCGGTCACAGCTGCTTCGATCAGATCCATGCGTGTGTTCACGTTCGCGAGGAGACGCTCGTCCAGCAGCGTCGTCGCCGGGTTCACGCCCCTGAGCGAGAGCTCGCCTGTCGACACCCGCTGCTCGAGCCCGTGGAGCATCGATTTCGCGTAGACGCCAGGAAGAGGGCCCGTCTGGGGAACCCCCCGGTGC
>DATFEK010000067.1:0-3450 GCA_035251305.1 Gaiellaceae bacterium
GTCGTTCGCATCGAACATCCATCGCATGCAGCAGGCGGCGGACGTCGCCGTGGAGTGTGGGCGAAAGGTGGCGGTGATCGGCCGCTCGATGCGCAAGAACCTCAACATCGCCCGGAACCTCGGTTACGTCTCGCTCCCGGAGGAGGAGCTCGTCAACCCCGACGAGGCGGCGCTGCTCCCGGCCGATCGCGTGCTCGTGCTCTGCACGGGCAGCCAGGGCGAGCCGATGTCGGCGCTCACCCGCATCGCGTACGGAGATCACAAGGCCCTCTCGATCGAGCCGGGCGACACGGTGATCATCTCTGCGAAGCCGGTCCCGGGGAACGAGCTGCGCGTCCACGATTCGATCAACCAGCTCGCCCGTGCGGGCGCCGAGGTGCTGCACGAGGAGATCGCGCCCGTGCACGTCTCCGGTCATGCATGTCAGGAGGAGCTGCGGACGATGCTCTCGCTGCTCCGGCCAAGACATGTGGTGCCGATCCACGGCGAGTACCGGATGCTTGCGGCCCACGCCAAGCTCGCGCGCGAGGCCGGTGTCCCCGACGAGCGGATCCTGATCGCGGAGAACGGTTCGGTCGTCGAGCTGGCGCGCGGCAACGCACGGATCGTCGATCGGGTCGATGTAGGGGTCACGTTCGTGGACGGCCTGAGAGTGGGTGACGTGCAGGACGTCGCGCTCCGCGATCGCAAGCGCCTCGCGGACGACGGCGTTCTCATCGTCGTCACGACGCTGGCCTCCTCCGACGGAGGCGACATCGCGCCACCCGAGCTGATCGCCCGCGGCTTCGCCGAGACGGACGAGCTACTGGACGAATTGCGAAACGAGGCCGATCGTGTGGTGCGTGAGCTCGCAGCGGGACACGTCACCGAGATCAAGCTCCTCCAGGAACACATCCACGACGCCGTCGGTCAGATCGTCTACGACCGAACGCGCCGCCGACCCATGGTTCTCCCGGTTGTCATCGAGGTCTGAGTGACCGGCTGGCATTCGGTGATCGAGCGGAACGCGGCGAGCGAGCTTTCGGCTGCGCGGCTCGTCTCGCAGCTTCGCGCATGCGAGGCCGCGTCGCTCGCCTTTTGCCGCCTCCTCGAGCGCTGGGGGAGGGGAGACGCCGTACCGGCGACCCCGGGCGGCCGCCAGGCGGCGCTGCGGCACGCGGCAGACCGGGTCGAGACGGCGCTCGCCGGTCTCGAGCAGCCGCTCTCGCGATACTTGCTCGAGCTCGAGCCTGAGCGCGCCGAGGGCCGGTCGTGGTACGGCGGCCCCGGAGCGGGAGAGCTCGTCGAATGGCGCCCGGTGCTCGACCGGGCGGGCGTGCGCGCGTGCCCGAACCGCGTGGCCGCCGTCTACCTCGAGCTCGCCGTGCTCGTCCGCGCACTCCAGGGGCTCACGACAGCGGCAAGTCTCGATGCCGTACCCGACCGCTCGTCGCTGTGGGCCGGTCTCTTCGACCTCCAGGACACGCTCCTCGGATCCACGGTCGACGACCTGCGCGCCCTGGCTGCGTGAGACCTCGCATCGCGGTCGTCGGCTCGGTCAACCTCGACCTCGTCACGCGCTGCGAACGTCTTCCCCGGCCGGGTGAGACGGTCAGCGGCGAGTCGTTGGAGCGCTATCCCGGCGGCAAGGGCGCAAACCAGGCTGTCGCCTGCGCCCGCCTCGGGGCCCAGGTCACGATGATCGGCGCGGTCGGTCGGGACTCCCACGCCGACGAGGCGCTCGCGGGTCTGCGGGAGGCAGGCGTCTCGCTCGATCTCCAACGATCGTACGATCCCACAGGGATCGCGTTGATCCTGGTCGATGCAGACGGAGAGACCGAGATCGTCGTTGCACCGGGAGCGAATGCCTCGCTCCGTGCAGTGGAGCTCCCCGCGCACGACGCGGTGCTCTGCCAGCTCGAGGTCCCGGACCGGGCCGTGGAGTCGGCCTGGGAAGCGTGCACCGGTCTCTTCTGCCTCAACGCCGCGCCGGCACGGCCGGTCGCGGTCGATCCCGACCTCATGGTCGTCAACACTCACGAGCTCGAGGCTGTCTCGCGACGGGATGGCCTCCTCGCAGTGACGCTCGGTGCCGAGGGCGCCGTTCTGCTCGAGGACGGGGAGGAGATCGCGCGCGCTGCTCCTCCGCCAGTGGAGGCCGTCGACGGGACGGCCGCGGGTGATGCTTTCACCGCCTGCCTCCTCGTCTCGCTACTCGAGGGCCGGGGCGCCGAGGAGGCGCTCGGGCGCGGGTGCGCCGCCGGAGCGCTCGCCGCATCTCGGATGGGCGCGCAGCCCTCGCTTCCGACAGCTGCCGAGATCGACGCGATTCTGAGCTAGCCTGCGGCGTCGAGCTCGGCCACGAGCCGCTTCGGCGCGACGATCCGATAGCTCTCCTCGATCCAGTCCGAGAGGAGCCCGTGATCGACGCCGTCCGCATCGACGGGGATCGTCACCCATCCCGACTTACCGAGGCCGTAGCCCGTCGGCTCGGCGCCCTCGATCGACAGCGCATGGCCGTGCGACTCGACGAGCTTGACCGTGATCCTGTTTCGGGCCGGGTCGCCGCCGAAGAACACGAAAACCTTCCTGCGAACCTTGGCCACCGTCTCGTCCCATGGGTGGTCCTCGACGGCCTCGGGAAGCGACAGCGCGAACTCGAGAAGCTTCGCCCGGACGGGGTCCACGACGGCCACGATACTCCCGGACATGGACCAGGCCCCGATACCGGTGATCCTCGACTGCGACCCGGGCCATGACGACGCGATCGCGCTCCTGCTCGCGCTCGGTAGTCCTGAGATCGAGCTCCTCGGCGTCACGACGACCTACGGCAACCAGACACTCGAGAAGACAACGGCGAACGCGCTCCGGGTGCTCGAGCTCGTGGGCCGGACGGATGTGCCTGTCGCGGCCGGCGCCGACCGGCCACTCGAGCGCGAGCTCGTCGTCGCCTCGCACGTCCACGGCGAGAGCGGGCTCGAGGGTCCGTCCCTTCCCGACGCGACGACTGCCGTGGTCGGCGACGATGCCGTGTTCTTCATCGCCCAGCTGCTGGAGAAGGCGACGCAGGCCGTCACGCTCGTCGCGACGGGCCCGCTCACGAACATCGCGCGCTTCCTGGAAGCGCACGGCGGCGACGGGATCGAGCGGATCGTCCTGATGGGCGGCTCGATCGCGGAAGGCAATTTCACACCGGCGGCCGAGTTCAACGTCTGGTGCGACCCGGAGGCCGCCGCGCGCGTCTTCGCCAGCGGGCTCGACCTGACGATGATCGGTCTCGACGTGACCCACAGGGCGATCCTCGGCCCACCGGTCGAAGAGCGCCTGCGGGTGGCGGGGCGAATCGGGACCTTCGTCGCCGAGCTGAACGTCTTCTTCAGCCGGTATCACGCCGCGACGTACGGATGGGACGGAGCTCCGATCCACGACGCAGTCGCAGTTGCGCACGTCATCCGCCCGGGGCTGGTGGAG
>DATFEK010000063.1:0-2708 GCA_035251305.1 Gaiellaceae bacterium
GCCGCTTCCCTGCGAGACGCGCCGCACGTCGACGCCACGGCCCGCGGCCTCCTCGAGCACCGCCTCCAGGACTCGCGGTCCTTCGACCGACGGGATCTCGATTCGATACCGCAGGCCGTCCGCGAAGCGCTGCTCGCTCACTCGCGCCAGCTTAAGTGCTCCCCACCGCAAATACCGTCACGCTTCGCGCGCCTGCGAACGCTTCGCATGCCGTCGTCCTCAGTCGGATTTGCGGTGGGAAGCACTACGCCCAGAACGCCTCGAAGGCTTCCGGGTCGCTCGGGAGAGCGAGCACCTCCCGGACGAGCCCACCCTCGATCGTGAACAGCAGAACCTGGTCGAGCTCGAGCGTCCGTCCTTGTCTCGTCCCGCGCGCGCGATAGAGCGCGGCCGCCCTCTCGCCGCTCGTGAGAACGTCGAGAAGCTCGGAGCCGTACGTCCCGCCGGTCTCTTTCGGCAACTGTGCGAGGAAGCGAAAGATGCTCTCGCGGCCGTGGTAGACGCCGGCCATCGCGCCGCGCCCGGGCACGGTCCAGACGGCGTCCTCGGCGAAGAGGCCCCGAAGGGCGAGCCCCTCCTTCCGTGCGAAGGCGTCGAAGATACGCCGGACGATCGCCTCGCTCTCAGCGCCCGGCACGACCTTCCTCCCAGCGTGCGATGAGGCTCTCGACGTGGCGCCGCTGTGCCGTCGTGAAGGGGATCAGCTCGACGAGCCGCCGAGCCTCGGTGGGGTCGTCGTTCGCCACCGCGGCTTCCAGATGCTCACGCTGAGGAGTCGGTTGCCGGAGTTGCCTGCGCAGCCACCGCAGCAGGCTCACGGCGGCCTGGTCGGTCATGCCGCACCGGACCCGTCAGCTGGCGGTATCGGCGTCGTCGGGCTCGTCGTCCGACGGCTCGTCACCAGGGCTCGCCTCTTCGTCCCCCAGGCTGTAGGCACTGAGTCGATTCGAGAGACCCAGCATCCAACCGACCTCCGGCGACTCGTCGCCCGGCTCCGCTTCGCGTGATCTGACGCGCTTGGATCCGGCCGATCCGGCTGCGGGTCGTCCGCGGGGAGTCCTCTGCGCGTCGCGTCCGAACCCGGGCTCGCCGTCCTCAGAGCGCAGATCGGGGAAGCTCGCGGCGGGTGGGAAATTGAGACCGCTGGAGTTACCGGCATCGGGATTCCCGGCGGCTTCGACGGGCGGCGTCGGCATCGGCGGTGGTTCGACTGGCTCGGGCTCTCGGGGCGGTGGCTCTGGAGGCCGGCTCGGGTCGACGACGTAGTCGGGCAGCGGGCCGAGATCCTCCTCGTCCTCGGGTTCGAGCCCGAGCGCGGGAACCGGCGGCGGTGGATCCGGCGACGTTCCGGGAGGGATGATGAAATCGGGAAGGGGCTCGGGGACGACCGACACGACCGGCTCGGTCGTTGGCGCAGGCCTGACGGGCGGCTCCGGAGGCTCGAGTTCGGAGGGCTCGATCACGTAGTCGGGCAGTGGCGACGGATCGGACGCGACGCTGTACTCGGGCTCGGGTAGGGCCTCGGGTGGCTCTGGATAGGAAACAGGGGTCGCTTCGGCCGCGGGCTCCAGCTCAGGGATGATCGGCGCGGGTTCGGGCCCGGGTTCGGGTTCGGGCACGAGGATTGGAGCCGGCACGTGTTCCGGCTCCGGCTCGGGCAGCGGGGACGCTTCGGCAACCGGCTCGATCTGCGACGGCTCCGGTGGGACCTCGGTCACGGGCTCGAGAGGAACGGCGGGTTCCGGCGTGACGAGCGGAGCCGGCTCGTCCGAGCGAATCGGTACCGGCTCGACGACCTGCTCGGCCGGCACGGACGGCACGACCTGCTGCGGCGCCGGCTCCGGCGCTTCGCCGGCTGTCGGCTCCAGATCGACCACGGGTACGGCCTCTGCTTGGACGGGCGATGGAGACGGCTCCGTCGCGACGGGAGGATGCTCCGTCTCGGGGTCCGACGTGGGAGACTGGTCCCAGAGCGGACGGCCGCCGACCGGGTGCTCGCGAAGCAAGCGGCGGCTCACGCGATCGCGGACGGTCGGTAGCTCGTCCACGAAGACGATTTCCCGGGGAATCTGCTGCTCGGGCAGCGCTTCCCCGACGAACTGACGAAGCTCGGCCTCGAGCTCGGCCGATCCTGGGCCACCGCGCGCAGGAACCACATAGGCCCGGACGAACTGGCCGCCTCTCTGGAGATCGCGGAGGCCGACCACTGCGCTTGCAGCGATCGCCTGATGCTCCCGGAGCACGCGCTCGACGTCGTATGGACCGAAGGTTCGACCGCTACTCGAGATCACGTCCTCCGCGCGGCCGATGAACCAGAAGAAGCCGTCCTCGTCCGCCTTGGCGACGTCGCCCGTCAGGTACCAGTCACCGCGAAATGCCCTCTTCGTCTCGTCTGGTGACTCCCAGTAGCCGGCGAACAAGGCCGGCGGGCGTCCCCGCACCGCCAGATCTCCCTCGATCCCGACGGGCAGCTCGTTCCCCTCCGCGTCGATGATCCCGACGTGATGGCCCGGCAACGCGCGCCCGAGTGAGCCGGGCCTGAAGCCTGACTCTGCACCGTTGGCGATGAAGATGTTCGTCTCGGTCTGACCGTAGCCGTCGTGGATCGTCATGCCCCATCGCTCCTCGAAAGCCTCGATGACCTCGGGTTCGAGATACTCACCGGTCGAGACGAGGCGTCTGAGGCGTGGCGAGCGGAACCGATCGAG
>DATFEK010000070.1:0-2610 GCA_035251305.1 Gaiellaceae bacterium
GCACGGTCGCGCCCTCCTGGGCGCACTCGGCTTGCCGTTCGCCGGAGAGAGAAGGGATTAGCACGTGGCCAAGAAGTCGCTCGTCGTCAAGCAACAGCGCGAGTCCAAGCACAAGGTGCGTGCGTATACGCGCTGCAACCGTTGCGGTCGCCCGCGCGCGGTCTATCGGAAGTTCGGGGTGTGTCGTATCTGCCTGCGCGAGCTCGCGCATCAGGGCGCCGTTCCCGGCATGACGAAGTCGAGCTGGTAGGGAGGGACCGACATGCTGACCGACCCGATCGCCGACATGCTCACGCGCATCCGGAACGCGAACCGCGCGTTGCATGACTCCGCGTCGATGCCGAACTCGCAGATGAAGGAAGAGATCGCGCGCATCCTCAAGGACGAGGGCTACATCAAGGACTACCGCGTAGTCGAGGCGACGGACGACAAGGGGCAGCCGCTGCCGTACCGCACGCTCGTCGTCGAGCTGAAGTTCGCGCGCGACCGGCGCCGTGTGATCACCGATCTCAAGCGGGTCTCGAAACCCGGCCGCCGCGTCTACGCGCGCAAGGACCGCCTCCCGCGTGTGCTCGGAGGGCTCGGCACCGCGATCATGTCCACATCGAGCGGCGTCATCACGAACCGCCAGGCCGCGGAGCGCGGCGTCGGCGGCGAGGTGATCGCGTTTGTCTGGTAAGGCAAGCGTCCGCGGAGCACAACGATGAGTCGTATCGGAAGAAGGCCGATCGAGTTGCCCGCCGGGGTCCTGGTGGCGATCTCTCCCGGGCGCGTGCAGGTGAACGGCCCGCTCGGGGAGCTCAGCCAGGCAGTGCCGACACGCATGCAGATCGAGAAGACCGATTCCGAGGTCGTCGTGTCGCGCCCGACCGAGCGTGGGGAAGACCGTGCGCTGCACGGGCTCACGCGAACGCTGATCGCGAACATGGTCGAAGGCGTGACGAAGGGCTTCGAGAAGCATCTCGAGATCCAGGGCGTGGGCTATCGGGCCCAGCTCAAGGGGACCGACCTCGAGCTCGCCGTCGGCTACTCGCACCCCGTGCTCGTGAGGCCACGCAAGGGCATCTCGTTCGACGTCCCGAGCCCGACTCAGATCGTCGTCAAGGGAATCGACAAGCAGGTAGTGGGCCAAACCGCTGCCGAGGTTCGGAAGGTGCGACCGCCCGAGCCCTACAAGGGCAAGGGAATCCGCTACCGCGACGAGCAGGTCCGCAGAAAGGTCGGGAAGCGCGCATGAGCGTCCTGACGAAGCGCGAAGCGCGGATTCGGCGCCACCGCCGCGTCCGCGGAAAGGTCGCCGGCACGGCCGAGCGCCCTCGCCTCGTCGTTTTCCGCTCGAACCGCGGGATCTTCGCGCAGCTCGTCGACGACGAGAACGCGCGGACGCTCGCCTCCGCGGGCTGGACCTCACTTGGCAAGATGTCCGGCTCGAAGACCGAGCAAGCCGCAGCGGTCGGCAAGGCGCTCGCGGACGCCGCACGGAAGGCTGGAATCGAGCGCTGCGTCTTCGATCGCGGCGGCTACCTGTACCACGGACGCGTCAAGGCCCTCGCGGAGGGCGCACGCGAGGGAGGGCTTCAGTTTTGAGCACCGTCGACGTACCCGAGTCCCGAGAGCTCAAGGAGCGGGTCATCGAGATCAACCGTGTCGCCAAGGTCGTCAAGGGCGGCCGACGGTTCTCGTTCACCGCGCTCGTCGTCATCGGCGACGAGGTCGATCGGGTGGGCCTGGGCTACGGGAAGGCCCGCGAGGTTCCGCTTGCGATCTCGAAGGCGGTCGAGGACGCTCGGAAGAATCTCTTCACCGTGCCGAAGCACGGCCAGACGATCACACATGAGATCATCGGCCGGTTCGACGCCGCCCGTGTGGTCCTGCGTCCGGCGAGCGAAGGTACCGGCGTCATCGCCGGAGGTGGCGTTCGAGCCGTGCTCGAGCTGGCGGGGATTCGCGACGTGCTCGCCAAGAGCCTCGGTACGACGACGCCGATCAACATGACGCGCGCGACGGTGAATGGCCTGCGCCGGCTCGTGCGGCCCGAGGACGTCGCGCAGCTTCGCGGCAAGACCATCGCCGAGGTACTGCCCGTCCCCCGGGCGGCTCGTGCTGCCAACGAGAAGTCCGAGGAGGCATCCGGCAGCGCCGTCGAATCCTCGGCCGCGACAGCCGAGGAGACCGACGAGTGAGCTCCGTCAGGATCACGCAGGTCCGGAGCGGAATCGGCCAGTCCGACCGTCACCTCGGCACGCTCCGCGCACTCGGTCTCGGCAAGATCGGACGGAGCGCGGAGCACGAGAGCTCCCCGCAGCTGCAGGGCATGCTCCGTCAGGTCCGCCATCTGATCCGGATCGAGGAAAGCAGGAAACCGTGAGCGACGACCTCAACCTGTCCAACCTGAAGCCTGCTCAGCCGCGCAAGGAGCGGAAGCGCGTCGGGCGCGGCCTCGGCTCAGGCAAGGGTCGCTACTCGGGGCGCGGGATCAAGGGTCAGAAGTCCCGTGCCGGCTCGAACAAGATGCCGGCCGGGTTCGAGGGTGGCCAGATGCCGATCGACATGCGCATCGGCAAGCTCCGCGGGTCGACGTCCGCGGACGCGATGCCGATCGGCCCCTTC
>DATFEK010000118.1:0-2379 GCA_035251305.1 Gaiellaceae bacterium
TTCTGGTTCCAGGAGGTCGGGTCGACGCCGCTCGATCTCCCGATCGAGGTCAAGCCGCGTATCGCCGAGCGGCGACTCGGAGTCGAGCTGCACGGGGGGCACAACCCGGAGACGGATGCCGCGCTCGCCACCCAGGAGGAGCCGCTCGTCACCGAGGGAGCCGTTGCGATCGCCCATCTCGTCGCTGGCGTGGTCCCTGCGCCTGACTGGTCGCGACTTCTGCTCGACGCGCATGAGGAGGGCTACGCCGCGGTCGGCGGCGCTATCCGGGCGGAGTCTCGCGCCGATCGGCGCCGCCTCGCCCCGTGGGCGCCCGGAGGCGGACGCAACCCGAGGTTCGATCAGCCGCTGCTCTTTCCGTCGCTGCTGGACGGGCTCCGGCCCGAGAGCCACGAGGGTCTTCCTTCGTACGCGGGAAGCGACTCGCTCTTCGAGGGTCGCGCGGTCCTCAGACTTCGGTCGCGATCCGGTCGTCCGAGCGATTGAAGACGTACGCGCCCACGGCGAGGGCGACGGCTGCAGCTACGATCGTGTAGAGGGTGTCCGCCGCACCGGGTGCGTCTCCGTAGAAGAGCACCGCACGCATCGCCTCGATCGGGGGCGTGAGGAAGTTCACCCAGTGGAGAACGAACTCGGCGACGGGGTAGTCGTCGACACCGGGCAGCTGCTCGAGGCTGTAGAGGATCGGCGTGAGGAAGAACCACGGGAGCAGAAGCGCCTGCAGCAGGTGCTCGACGTCGCGGTAGAGAGCATTCAGCGCGGCGACCGTGAGCGCGAACCCGGCCACGATGCACGCGAACAGGCCACCAAGTGGGAATGCGAGCCAGACCGTTGCGCGAGCCTCCGGGATCGTTGCCAGGCTCAGCACGACGACGACTCCGAGCATCACCGCGAACGAGACGAGGTTCGTGCCGACGATGGAGAGGGGGACGAGCTGCCGCGGGAAGCGCACCTTGCGGATCAGGTTTGCATTCTCGAGCAGGCTCCGCGACGAGGCCTGCGATGCCGTGGCGAAGAAGACCCATGCGGGGAGGCCGCAGAGCAGAAAGAGCCAGTAGTCGTCGCTCCCGACCTCCGCCACCCGCCAGAGAACGGAGAACACGAGCAGATAGACGAGCATGAGGACGAGCGGGTGCAGAAGCGTCCACCCGAGCCCGAGGAAGGAGCCGCGGTACTTCGCCCGGATGTCGCGCCGGAAAAGGCTCCCGAAGAGCTCGCGGTAGCGGATGACGTCCGCGTAGACGGACACGATGAGGAGTCTAGGACGTGAGTTGGCCGGCGCTCGTCCGGCCGCCGGGAACGAGAAGGGGCGGCGCGTGAACGCCGCCCCCTTTTTGCTCGCTCGAACCTACTGCTCGCTACGGGGCGGGGACGAGCGGCTCCTTGTCGAAGTTCCGCTTCGACCAGAGCAGCACCGCGTGCGCCGCTGCATCCGACATCTGGTCGAGCGCGATGAGCCCTCGTCCGGGTGCCGTGCTTCCCGCGCCGCTGCCCGAACCCGCGAAGGTATCGCAGGCCTGGTGGTAGCACGGGTCGTACTGAGCACCGGCGATGCCGCCGTAATCGATCACCTGCTGGGCGGTCTTCTGCCCCTCGGCACCCGTGAACAGGCCACCGGCGGGAATGTTGACGGCGGGTGCGATGAACGGCCCGTAGTCCGACCGCCCGTTGAAGGGTGTCGGCTCGTACAGTAGGCCGACCCCGTTGAAGTAGTCGCTGAAGACCTGCTCGATCGTGCCCGAGCCGGGCGGGCCGGGCTGCACGCCGCCTTGGCCAGGCGGGAAGGACGAGTTGTCTCCGTCGTAGACGAAGCGGACGAAGTTCGGCGAGCCGACCATGTCGAAGTTGAGCATCAACGCGATCTGGTCTCGCTCGGCCTGCGAGAGGCCGTTGACGTAGAACGTCGAGCCGATGAGGTTGAGCTCCTCGGCTCCATACCACATGAACCGAAGTTTGTTCCGCGCCTCCCTGCCTTGCTCGGCGAAGACCTCGGCGATCTCGAGGATCGTCGCTGAGCCGCTGCCGTTGTCGTTGATTCCCGGCCCGGCGAGCACGCTGTCCAGGTGCGCGCCGACGACGACGACGTTGTTCGGATCACCGTCGGTCTCCGCCACGACGTTGAACGTCTCGCGGATCTCCGACTCGGTGCTCGTCGTCACGTGCAGGGTGACGGTCGCGCCGCCGCGGATCTGAAGGACGATCGCCTCACCGTCGGCGAAGCTCAGCCCGACAACCGGAATGGTGACCGTGGGCGCCCCGAGTGTCCCGACGATCAGGTCGGTTCGGCCCGGCTGGCCCTCGTTGAAGATGACGACAGCCGAAGCTCCTGCTGCCTGGGCGTTCTCGGCCTTCACCTGGAAGGTGCAGGTGCCGCGCTGG
>DATFEK010000142.1:0-3462 GCA_035251305.1 Gaiellaceae bacterium
CAGAACGTGCACGTCAGAGGGCAGCCCGACTGGGCGGAGACGCAGATCGACCGCCTGCCGTCGCGGTACTGCATGAGGACGGCTTCGACAGGATGGCCGTCGTGCGTCCGGAAGAGCGCCTTGAGAGTGCCGTCGCGCGACGCGCGTTCCGTGACGACGTCGAGCGTCGAGAACGGCACGTCGTCGGCGAGCGACGCGCGAAGGGCCGTCGGTAGGGTCGTGATCCCCTCGTACGACGAGACACCGCGTGCCGTCCATTCCCAGACCTGTCGCGCGCGGTAGGCGGGCTCACCGCGCTCCGCGAGCACGCGTTCGAGAAGCGCGAGATCCATTGCCGGACGGTAGCGTGCGCGACGTGATCGACCTCCGCTCGGATACCGCGACACAGCCGACACCCGGCATGAGGCGGGCGATCGCCGAGGCGGTGGTCGGGGACGAGCAGAAGCGCGAGGACCCGACCGTCTCGGAGTTGGAAGCGCGCGTCGCGCTGCTCCTCGGCCACGAAGCGGCGGTGTTCCTCCCCACTGCGACGATGGCGAACCAGATCGCCCTCAAGCTCCACGGCCGGCCGGGAGACGTGCTCATCGCCGAGGAGCACTCGCACGTGTTGATCTACGAATACGGCGGCGCCTCCGCCCACGCCGGCCTCGTGACGCTCGGGCTGCGTGGGGACGCCGGCAGGGTCTCGCCGGAGCAGGTCCGCGCCGCGGCCGCGCCGAGCGTAAAGGCCGCCGACCAGCGCGCCGCGGTCCTCTCGCTCGAGAACACACACAACAGCTCAGGCGGTCGTGTCTGGCCGCTCGGGGAGCTACGGGAAGTGGTGGACGCGGCCCGTGAGCTCGGCCTCGCGGTTCATCTCGACGGCGCCCGACTTCTCAACGCGTCCACGGCGCTGGGGGTGGAGCCCTCCGAGATCGCGTCCCGTTTCGACACGGTCACGCTCTGCCTCTCGAAAGGGCTCGGCTGCCCGTTGGGAGCCTTACTCGCGGGCTCGAGAGAGCTGATCGGGCGCGCCTGGCGCGAGAAGCACCTCTTCGGGGGCGCGATGCGGCAGGCGGGCATCGTCGCGGCCGCCGGGGTGTACGCGCTCGATCACCACGTCGGACGACTGGCGGACGACCACGCCCGCGCGCGCCGGCTGGCAGAGGCACTGGTTGCCGCGGGAGTTGCAGTCGATCTGGAGCGAGTCGAGACGAACTTCGTCCAGATCGATCTACGACTGCTCGGGCTCGACCGTGACGAGGCGCTCGCACGGCTCCGCGAAGCGGGCGTCGGCCTCTCCGCGACGATTCACCCGACGGTGATCCGTGCAGTTACGCATCTCGAGATCACGGACGACGACATCGAGCAGGCCGCGGGGTCGATTCCCGCGGCCCTCCTTGCGCCTGTCCGCGTCTAGCGATCGCCGGCGAGGAAGAACGCGATCACGACGGCGCCGTAGCCGGCGAGGAGGAGCGCGCCTCGCGTGCGACTCGAATGACCGCCGAAGAGGACCAGCGTCGTGAAGGCGACAGAGCCCGCGAGCGTCGCGATCTCGACGGGCCGGAAGCTCAGGGAGAGCGGCTCGATGAGCCACGAGAGAAGGGCGACTGCGGGGATGAGAAAGACGGCGACCTGAGCCGCGGACGACAGCGCAATCTCGCCGGCGAGAGCGATCTTCCCTCTGTAGGCGACGATGACGGCACCGCCGTGCTCGGCGGCGTTGCCGACGATCGCGACGATGACCGCGGCGACGAAGAACTCACTCAACCCCGCCTTGTCCGCGAACACCTCCAGGGATCCGACGAGTATCTCCGCGACGAGCGCGGTGACGATCGTCGCGACGGCGAGCGCGCCGAGGGCGGCCCGCAGCGACCAGCCGCTGATCTCTTCGTCCGAGGCGACGTGCCGCGAATGATGTCGCCGCAGCGAGAACCAGGTGACGGCGACGTAGACGATCAGGAGAACCACGGAGATCACGGCCGAGACGACGGCGAGCGAATGAGTGTCCGGATCGCCGTCCCAGCCCGGGATCGACGGGATGAGAAAGAGAGCGGTCGCGAACGCGATCAGCGCGAACGAGAGGAAGCTCGAGAAGCGATCCAGCGTCCCGCGCCCTCCCGCGACGAGCGATGCGCCGAGCACGAGCAGCAGGTTCGACACGACGCTTCCCGTGAGGGAGCCGCGGACGACCTCGGTCAGTCCTTCGTGAACGGCGATGAGCGCGATGATGAGCTCAGGGGCATTGCCGAACGTGGCGTTGAGAAAGCCGCCGATCCCCGGTCCCGTATGCTCCGCGGCGTGCTCGGTCGCCTCGCCGATGAGCCAGGCGAGTGGGATCAGAGCGAGCGCGGAAAGGACGAACTCCGTCGTCTCTGGAAGGTCGGCGAAGTAGTGGAGGCCGATCGTGAGCGGCGCGATCGCCAGCGACCCGAACAGGATCTTTCTCAGCACAGCCGCGGAACCGTACCCGGCGTCGCAGGCCGCCGGTCGCTACGCGCCTCCCGACCGGCGGAGCCAGGCCGTATTTGGCTGCTGGGCGACCCGGCTGAGGACGCTCGCGGGGCGATCCTGCGGGTTCGCCGCTGTCCGTCCTCGTACCGTCCTGCGCGGCTCACCCCTTATTCGCTTGCGAGCGCCGCCCCTCGGCGCCGTACTGGCGTATTCGGCCGATGCCTTTTGGGCCCTGTCCGTCGCCACTGCCTGAAAACCGGCGGTTTGTCAAGTCTTGCAGTGGACCGCACGAGAGGAACACAATCGGTACATGCACGAGGCGACCGCGGAGGAAAAACTTCCGCTCCGAGTACAGGACGAGGTTGCGTGCACGCACTGTGCCGTGCACTGCGAGAAGGTCGTGTACCCGGGTGCCTGCATCCGGATGGCCTGCCCGTTCGTCTACGCCTACGAGGCCTGGGGGCACACGTACATGGGCTGCCTCCAGAAGGTCTTCGACGTCGAGATCGACCTCCAGCTCCTCGAGTCGGCCGAGGCGACGGTCAACGGCTTCGGCGCCGTCCGCGCGCTTCGGGCGCCGTTGCCGATGTGCGAGGTCGAGGTCGTGGAGACGTACGCCAGCCGGGAGGACGAGCTCGGATGTCGTAACCCCGAGTTCCACGAGCTCCCGCGCGAGCGAGCCAACTTCCGCGTCTTCGCAGTCGTCGCGGACTGACGCGTCGGGTCGCTGAACGGGGTCAGACCCGTAGGGTCAGACCCCTCGCAATCCGGGTCGGACCCAGGCAACCCTGGGGTCAGACCCCACGGGTCTGGCCCCTCGCAATCCGGGGTCGGACCTGGGGTCAGACCCCACGGGTCTGACCCCACCTCTGCCAGCGTCTCCGGCCGCGGCGACGGAGATCCCGCATCCGGTCGAGGTCTTCGGTCTCGCTCCCCTTGTCTTCCCAGGTCTCGACGATCGCAGGAAGGGACTGAAATGCGGGATGACCGAGGAATGTCCCGAGCCCGTCGCCGATGAGCCCTCTGCCG
>DATFEK010000169.1:0-8186 GCA_035251305.1 Gaiellaceae bacterium
AGCGACCCTTCAGGGGTCTTGCGCGATCGCGGAATCCGCTCCCGCGGATTCCGCGATCTTGCGCCAACTAGTGGAGCCAGCCGGGCTCGAACCGGCGACCTTCTGGCTGCCAGCCAGACGCTCTCCCAACTGAGCTATGGCCCCAGGAAAGCCCTCAGTCTAGCGTTCGGAGGCTATCCTCACGTCATCTCACGACGGTTGAATAAGCAGCGCGAGCGCCAGCCGAGCCGGCGGAAGATCGCGCGCGCGGTCCGGCGCATTCGGGAATTCTTCTCGAACCTGCCGCCGTTCCGGAACCTCGAGTTCCCGGATGACTTCGAAGGCGGACCCGGGGTTCGTGAACCTCGGCGGCCCGTGCACCCAAGCCTCAGCGGCGCGGTCGCGCTCGAGGGACCACGCGGCGGGCGGCGAGACGTGTGGGCCGTCGGCGAAGAGAACCGCGACTAGACGGCCGCGAGCTCGACGGAGGGGACGTCGCTCCAGAGCTCCTCGAGCCGGTAGAAGCCACGCGTCTCCGGGGTGAAGAGATGGAGGACGACGTCGAGGTAGTCGGCGACGATCCAGCTCGCCTCCCCGGCGCCCGCCGTCGAACGTGGCAGCAGCTGCTGCTCCCTCTTCAGGGTGCCTGCCACTTCGTCGTAGATCGCTTTCGTCTGGCGTGGGTTCCGACCGGTCGCGATCACGAAGAAGTCGGTGAAGTCGCAGACGTCGCGCATGTCGAGAATGGTGACGTCGGTCGCCAGCTTCTCCTGGCAGAGAGCGGCGGTACGGCGTGCTTGCTCGAGTGGGTTCAGTTCGGTCTCTCTCGTCCTTTCGGGTTCCGTCCCAGTCTACTCGGCGTTCGCATAGAGGCCGAGGCGCGCGATCTCCGAGGCGACAGGCGGCGGGACGAGCCCGTCGATGCTCTCGCCCAGAGCCACCCGCTCACGAATCTCCGAGGAGGACACGGGAACCGCGCGCATCTCGAAGAAGTCGACGCGGTCGGGTGCTGCGAGGCGGGCGCGAGCCTCTCCGACGCGCTCGTCGGAGATGCCAGGCCGCGTCGCGACTGCCAGCCGGACAAGCTCGAGAACGCGCTCTGGTCGCTTCCAGCCCGGGAAGCCGACGAGCTCATCGGCTCCCAGGATGAACACGGCGTTCTCGGGCTTCCGGTCCTCGAGCGAGTCCACCGTACGAGCATGGTTGTCGAGTTCCACCGCTGCCTCGGGCACGTCCGCAAAAGCCAGGCGCGTCAGCTCGAAACGCGTCTCGGCCGGTGTCGTGGCGAGCTTGTGCCCGGGATCCGCGATCACGAGCACGAGGAGCCGCTCGAGGCCGAGCCGATCGAGCGCCGCGCCCGCAAGCGCGACGTGTCCGACGTGCGGAGGATCGAACACTCCTCCAAGGATCCCTACTGCCATTCGAGCGTCTCGTCGCCGACCTCGACCTCGGTTCCACGCTTGACTCCGACGCGCCGCAGCGCTTCCTCGAGCTCGGCGGGCGGTGGCGGGGTGCCTACGACGCGGTATCCGCGGTCGGTGCGGAGAATCCGAAAGCTCGGCCCGCGCCTCGGCTTGGGTCGGTACTCGAGGAACTCCGGGACGAGCTCGTCCGGCGCCTCCTCGGAGCTCTCGACCGGACAGAGCTCGAAGAGCGCTCGCTCGAGAACGTCGATCCCGGCACCGGTCACGCATGACGTCGGGACGACTCCGACGATTCGATCGTCGGCTTCGGTGAACACGGGCGGCTCGACGAGCAGGTCGACCTTGTTCAGCACCACGAGCTGGCGCCGCTCGCCGAGTCCCGAGCCGTACTCCGAGAGCTCCCGATCGATCATGCGGAACCGCTCCTCGAGATCGGGTTCGGACGCATCGAGTACGTGCAAGAGCAGCTGCGCCCGCTCGAGATGGGCCAAGAACTCGTGCCCGAGGCCGGCACCCTCCGCAGCACCTTCGATCAAGCCCGGCACGTCGGCGACCGTGAGTTGCCTCGAATCCGGTCCGTCGACGACTCCGAGGACGGGCTCGATCGTCGTGAAAGGGTACTCCGCGACCTTCGGCTTCGCGTTCGAGATGCGACGAAGGAGCGACGACTTGCCGGCGTTGGGGAGACCGGCGAGTGCGGCATCGACCAAGAGCTTGAGCCGCAGGATGAGATCGGCCTCGTCGCCCGGAAGCCCTGTTTCCGCGAAGCGAGGCGTCTGCCGAGTCGGCGTCGCAAAACGCGCGTTTCCGCGCCCGCCCTGCCCTCCACGAGCAGCGACGAGGCGGGCGCTCGGTGCCGTCAGGTCGGCGACGAGCCTCCCTTCGACGTCGAACACCTGCGTTCCGACGGGAACACGAACCTCGATCGTCTCTCCGTCGGCCCCATGCTTCTTGGTGCCCCGTCCGCTGCCGCCCCGGCCCGCGCGCAGATTCTTCACGCGCTGGAGCGCCGACAGGTCGCGAAGTGCGCCGTCGGCGATCACGACTACGTCGCCGCCGCGCCCGCCGTCGCCGCCGTCGGGACCCCCCTTCGGCACGTACTTCTCGCGCCGGAAGCTGAGGCCGCCGTCACCGCCACGGCCGGCTTCGGCGTGGATGTGGGCTCGGTCGTGAAACATGCCTCCGCCGCCCTCGGCGGAGGTTAGTCCGCGGCGACCGAGACGAAGCGCTTGTCGCCGGACCTGCGGAACTCGACAGTCCCGGCACGCAGCGCGAAGATCGTGTCGTCGCGGCCGAGCCCGGCTCCCGGGCCGGCGCGGAACCTCGTTCCACGTTGCCGGACGATGATCATCCCCGTCTTGACCGGCTGCCCGGCGAAGATCTTGACGCCTAGTCGCTTCGACTCCGAGTCGCGCCCGTTCCGCGACGAGCCGAGGCCCTTCTTGTGTGCCATCAGGACTCACCCCCCTCGGCCAGCACGGACTCGAGCGCGGCGATCGCGCCCTTCCGGTTGGCGTTGTCGCGTTCGAAGGCGAGCGCAGCCTCGAGCGCGCCTGCGTTCCAGTCCCCAGCCACCGCCTTGATGTCGGCGATCGTCATGTCCGCGTAGCCCGCGGGGAGATCCGCTGGCGTGGTCGCGGGCTTTGCCGCCTTCTCGGGCTGAGCCTTCGGCCTCGTGGCAGCTCGAGCGGTCTTGCCGCCGATGGACTCGATCTGGATCTGAGTGAGCGAGGCGCGGAAGCCGGTGTGCCTGCGATATCCCGTGCGCTTCTTGTATTTGCCGATCCGAATCTTCGGGCCCTTGACGGCACCGAGCACTTTCGCGGTGACCTTGACGTCATCGGGCGCTAGCACCGGCGCGCCGTCGCCGCCGACCAGGAGCACGGCGGGCGTGAACGTGGCGCCCTCGTCCTGGGCGAGCCGGTCGACGAGCAGCCGCTCGCCCTCGCGGACGCGGTACTGCTTCCCGGCAACCTTGATGATCGCGTAGGTCATGGAGTTGAAGACGGTGCTGGGGTCAGACTCAAGTCTGACCCCAGCGCAGTTCTAGACGAGCAGGCCAGTGGCCCGCGAAGCCGCCGCATGATAGCGACTAGGAGCGGCGAGAGCGAGAGTCGAAGTCCCCGATCCATTCGGACATCGGGACGTACTCGGGCGCACGATCCTGAGCACTCGGCTCGGTGACCCGAGCGGACGCTGCGTGGTTACCGGAGCTCGAACCGAAAGCGCTCGCTCCGGCAAGCTCGTCGGCATTCTCCGGCGCTGGGTGATCGCCGCCTACAGCAGGCTTGCGTCGCTTGCGCCCTCCTCGCGAGCCACGGCGAGAGCGTTTGCGCTTGGGTTGTCCGTCTGGCACAGCGGTTTCGGAGTCCTCTTCCGTCGCGGCGACCTGCTCGGCCGGGTCGACAACGGCGACGGCATCTGCCGCGGGCTCGTCATCGGGCTCGATCGGCGAGGGCGGGACGTGGATCTTCGGTCTCGATCTCGAAGCCGGCGTCTGAGCCTCACCATCGCTCGTCTCGTCCGAAGCCGTGACCGCAGGTGCCTTCTTTCGGCTTCGGCCGCCGCGAGTCCCGCGCCGCGTCCGCTTCTTCTTCGGAGCTCCGTCGGCCTCGGCCGACTGGCCCTCGACATCGAGAGGAGCCGTGTCCTCCGCGATGACACCGGCGGCGTCTTCGGGAACCGTCGCTTCGTCGGCGTCGGAGCCGGTCTCGATCTCCGTGTCCGCGGCGGCCTTCTTTCGACTCGGTGCGCGAGTCGGACGCTCGGCCTCCGCTTCGAAGGTGATCGCCGAGGACGCGGCCAGGTTCTCGTCGAGCGTGGCGTACGCCGTGTCTTCGAGAGCTCGCCCGACGAGGAGCTTGACCTTCCTGCCGACGAGCTTCGCGCCGCCCGCAACCACGACCTCGTAATCGCCGACCTTCCCCACGCCGGCGGTTGCGTCGTGCAAGCCCACTTCCACGAGCTTCAGCTCGATCGACGCTCCCTCTTCGACCGGGGTGGTCGGCCGCAACGTGTCGAGCTTCCCTTGTCCGAGCACGTCGAAGTGATCGAGGTGGACGTGGCCGTTCTCTGCAGGCGACAGGAAGAATCGGCGGCGGGCAGCCGTCTCGACCGCCTCGAGCCTCGTCCCTCCTGGACCCATGATCAAGGGCAGTACGCGGGGGTGGACCGCGACGTGGAACGCCTGCACGCGGGACCCCTTCGCGAGGACGCGAAGCCTTCGCTCGATCTCCAGCGCATGCGTCGCGTCGGACACCACGAATCCGTCGCCTTCACAGATCGGACAGCGGCTCGTGAGGATCTCGCGCGGTCCGTCCGTGACGTTCTGGCGCGTCATCTCGACGAGCCCGAGAGGGGAGATCTCCACGACGTACGTCTTCGTCCGATCGCGCTCGAGCTCGGAGCGCAGTGCTTCCTCGACCGTCGCACGGTTCTTGGGGTTCGCCATGTCGATGAAGTCGATGACGATGATCCCGCCGATGTCGCGCAGCCGAAGCTGGCGCACGACCTCCTTCACGGCTTCGAGGTTGTTCTTCACGATGGTGTCCTCGAGACGCCCCTGAGCGCTCTTTCCGCGGGAGCCGACGAAGCGACCGGTGTTGACGTCTATGACGGTGAACGCTTCCGCATAGTCGAAGATGAGGTACCCGCCCGAGGGGAGATCGACGCGACGCTCGAGCGTCGAGCGAATCTCCTGGTCGACACCCGACGCTTCGAAGAGTGGCGCCTTCTCGCGATAGCGATGGACGCGTTCGATCATGTGCGGAGAGGTCTTCTTCAGATAGCTGACGATCCTGCGATGCGTGCGCTCGTCGTCGATCTGCGCGCCCACGAAGTCACCGGCGAAGAGATCGCGGACGATGCGCAAGGGGAGCTCCGCCTCCTCGTAGACGAGAGCCGGCGCGGAGGCGGCCTTCGTCTTGGTCTGGATCGTCTTCCAGAGGCGCTGCAGGAAGACGAGGTCGCGCTCGATGTCCTCGGCCGACGCGCCCTCTGCCGCCGTTCGCACGATGATCCCGCCGCCCTTCGGGTCGAGGCTCTTCACGATCTCCTTGAGGCGCGTGCGCTCGGCGTCCTCGAGTCGACGGGAGACACCCGAGCCCTCGCCGTTGGGGACGTAGACGAGGAAGCGGCCGGGAAGGGAGATCTCGGTCGTCAGCCGTGCCCCCTTCGACTTCATCGGATCCTTGACGGCCTGCACGAGGATCGTCTGGCCGCGCTTGATCAGGTCCTGGATCTTTCGCGCGCCCTTCCGACCCTCGAGCTCCGGTCCGACGATCTCGTCCACGTAGAGAAAACCGTTCTTCTCGAGCCCGATCTCGACGAAGGCCGCCTCCATCCCGGGAAGGACGTTGTCCACGACGCCGAGATAGATGTTTCCGGCGATCGAGCGCCGCTCGGGCCGCTCGAGGTAGACCTCCGCGACGCGGCCGTCCTCCAGAATCGCGACACGCTGCTCGCCGACGTCGACAGAGATGAGCAGCTCGCGCTTGGCCGCCGGCAAGGGAGCTCGTTTCGTCGGCGTTCGTCGCCGGTTGTTGCGCGCAGGACGCTTGTCCGCCTTGCGTTCGGCCTTGCGCTCCGGCGCCGCGCGTCTTTCATCCGTCGGAGCCGTGGCCGTCTCGGGCGTCTCACCGGCAGCGTGCGCCGCCACACCTGTCCTCTTCCTGCCGCGCCCGCCGCGACTTCCGCGTCTGCGCCTCTTCTTGGGTCCCTCTGGCGCGTCTTGCGCGTCCTCGGGCTCCGGTGCCTGGGTCTCAGGCGGTACTTGTGCTTCTTCGACTACGGCCTCTTGGGCCGTGCCCTCTTCCTCCTGCTTCTTGCCAAAGCGAAACCAGCGTAGTGCCAAGGTGGAAATCTCCTATTTCGATCGCGCGCGGGCCCCGGGACGCCGTTGGCGTGCCCGGCCTCGCGCTGCGTGGGTTCAAGACATCGGCCGACATGACCTGACCGAACGGTAGCAGCCGAGAGGAACGAGGTCTCGACGGTCCCGGATGTGATCCGCGGTCACGCCGCGGCCGGGCGAAGCCGAGCGCGTCGCGCACGAACCGCGCGCAGTCGTTGAGAGAGACGCGCCCAGGCCCACGGCTCGACCTCCGCGTACCGTGTCGCGGACTGTCCGCGTGTCGACTCCAGATACTCGAACCAGGCATCGGCTTCCTCGAGCTGTAAGAGCTCCTCGGCCAGCTCGGTGTTCGGCATCGGTCCTCCCACGCTCGGTCCGGCAGCATCCTAGGACCCGGTCCGGACAGCACGCCCGCGGGGAGAACCGCCCTTACGACGACGGAAGTCGCGCTTCGACGACCCGAAGCGCCTTCGCGAGCACCCAGGTCCCCGCCGCGGCGACGGCTGCATCCGCAATGGGCGCCGGCAGCACGTCGCGAGCGGCCCGCGCGGCACCACGGAAGACGAACCCCGCCGCGAGTGCCACTCCGACGCCTGCGGCGATCGCGGGCATCCCGTCGGACTCGACCGAGCCCGTCGTCGCACGAAGCCGCGCGAGCATGCGAACCTGCTCGAGAGCGATCAACGGCCGAGTGGCCCCTTTGCCCGAGGACGTCACGCCGAGAAGGGCAGAGCGAAGTACGCCTCGCCGGACCACTGCGCCGGCAGCCGCGTCCTTCAGCACCGGGATACGCGCTGCCAAGAGCGGCCCGTGCTCCGAGGCTTCGAAGATCCTGTCGGCGATCTCGCCTAGCGGGAAGCCCTTGCCGGCACGACACTCGACGACGAACGGCGAGAGCACGAAGGGCGGCGCCCAATCCGCTTGCGGCCAGACCTGAACGACGACGACCGGCGTTCCGCGTCGATCGGCGGCTCGAACGAACTTCTCGTCCTCCTCCGCTGGCTCACCCGCGAGTATCCGCACGAGGACGTCGGCGAACGGGACGCTCGAAGCGTCGTGAACCAGAACCGCACCTGGCGCCGCACCGGCGCCGAGCTCCTTGGCCAGCTGCTCGGCAAGCATGCCGCTGACGGCCACTCCGCCCACGCTTGCGGGGGACAACTCGTCGCGCGCGGTCTGCACGACGCTGCGCGCCTCGTATACCAGTGCCCGCAGGCCCGCGGCGCTCACAGGGGTTGCCTTCCGGCAGGTTGCTCGCCTCGAGCATGGATGCCCTGCAGCACTCCGATGAGGACGAGGTTCGCGACCATCGACGAGCCCCCGACCGTGACGAACGGGAGTGGAATGCCTGTCACCGGCGCCACGCCCATCGTCATCCCGACGTTTACGAAGACCTGGAAGAGGAACGCGAACACCAGCCCGCCCGCGACAACGGCACTGTAGAGATCCCCGGCCACCGTGACGACCCGTAAACCCCGCCAGACGACGAGGAGGTAGAGCAGGAGCAGGATCGCCGATCCGACGAAGCCGCGCTGCTCCGCGAGCGAGGCGAACGCGAAATCCGTTGCATGCTCGGGGAGGTAGTCGAGGCGCGTCTGGCTCGCTTCCACGACGCCGCGACCGGTGAGGCCGCCCGAACCGACCGCGGTGATCGACTGGTTCAGGTTGTACGTGATCCCGCTCGGATCTGCGTGGGGGTCGAGCGTGAGACGCGCCGCCTGGTAGGGCTTCAGCACCTGGATTCCCGCCTCGGGGAGGAGCCAGAGCACGGCCGCGATTCCGAGTGCGCCGATCGCAAGCAAGGCGAGCAGCTGGCGCCAACGGACGCCGATGAAGAAGAGGACCGCGAACAGGGCCGCCGCATACACGAGTGCCGTTCCCAGGTCCGGCTGCATGAACACGAGCAGGATCGGGGCCGCGCCCAGGCCGATCGC
>DATFEK010000226.1:0-5879 GCA_035251305.1 Gaiellaceae bacterium
TGAGGAAGGCTCGCCAAGGCGGGCCTTCCCATTGCAGCGGATCTGCATAACGTGAGCGCACCGGGCGTGCTCGACGTTGCTGCGGAAGTGTCACGATTCCCTGGTCGTGTCGCGCAGCCCGTTCCCACTGTGCGCCCGGTACTCAAGTTCTGCCCTGAGGGCGGCGATAGGATGCCCCGAGCTCGCGCGACTCTTCGTAGGCCCCAAGCAACGCGGCCTTCGCGTCCGGCGAGATCGCGTCGCTCTTGCACGGTTTCCTTCACCACGGACGGCGCTGATCGCGCGCGGCCCAGCTTAGTCGGATACTCACAATCGGCGAGGCATAGTTACGCGCGATGTCGCGAAGGAACCTGGGAGTTCTCATCATCGCCGTGCTCGCGGTGGCGCTCGCCGCTACCGGGTGTGGTGGCTCGTCGGGCTCGGCGGAGCAGCTCGCCTTCAACCGCGAGCGGGAATCCAATCCCAATTCCGAGATCTACGTCGTCGACGATGACGGCGGAGGGCTGGATCGGCTCACGCTCGATCCGGGCGATGACGTGGGACCCGCCTGGTCGCCTGACGGCGAGAAGCTCGTCTTCGCCCGCAATCGGGACGACAACTTCGACCTCTGGGTCATGAACGCGGACGGGACGGATATCAGGCCGCTCGCCGAGCACCCCGGCGACGACGGCTTCCCGTCCTGGTCGCCGGACGGGACGAGAATCGCCTTCGCGAGCAACCGTGACGGAAACTTCGAGATCTACGTCATGGCCGCCGGCGGCGGAGCCGCCACGCGGATCACGAACGACCCCGCTGACGACCTGGCCCCGCACTGGTCGCCGAACGGCCGAACGATCGTCTTCGACAGGTCTGTCGACGGCTCCAACTTCGACCTGTACCTGACGAACACGGACGGCACCGGGGAGAGGCAGCTGACCGACGGTGCTGCCGGCGATCGATACCCCTCCTGGTCGCCCGATGGAACCACGATCGTCTTCTTCAGCGATCGTGACGGTGACAACGACATCTACGCGATGAATGCCGACGGCACAGGCGTGAAGCGACTCACGAACAGTCCCGGCGACGACATCTTCCCCGCCTGGTCACCGGACGGAACGAGGATCGCGTTCGTCAGCTCACGCGACGGAAACCAGGAGATCTACGTGATGGATGCCGACGGGACGAACCTCGTGCGTCTCACGGACGATTCGGCCCAGGACAACAGTCCCGCCTGGCGGCCGGCCGCGCCAGCCGACTGAGGAGCAGCGATCGTCTAGCGTTCGGGACATGCCGACGCTGAACGCCATCGGGATCGTCGCCTCGGACATGGCTCGCTCGATCCGCTTCTACCGCCTGCTCGGGCTCGACGTCCCCGAGACGCCTGGCGAGGGTCACGTCGACACCTTCCTCCCCAACGGCGTGCGCTTCATGCTCGACACGGAGGACACAGTCCGAAGCTTCCGCCCGGAGTGGATCCGCGAGAGCGGGAACCAGCTCGGTATCGCCTTCGAGTGCGAGAGCCCCGCCGAGGTCGACGAGATCTACGCGCGCGTCACCGCAGCCGGCTTCCACGGCGAGAAGGAGCCCTGGGACGCGGTCTGGGGACAGCGCTACGCGCAGCTCCTCGACCCAGACGGCGTTCCCGTGGATCTCTACGCGACGCTGTGAGCCGGTGAAGATCCGGGCGGCCGTGCTCGAGGAGTTCGGACGGCCGCTCGTCGTCCAGGAGCTCGACCTCGCCGAGCCGAAAGCCGGGGAGGCGCTCGTCCGGCTCGTTGCGTGCGGCGTCTGTCATACCGACCTGTACACGGCCTCTGGCGCGGATCCGAGCGGGTACGCGCCCTGCGTGCTAGGGCACGAGGGCGCCGGCGTCGTCGAGCGTGTCGGCGAGGGCGTTACGTCCGTCACCGCCGGCGACCACGTGGTCACGCTGTTCGCGCCGGAGTGCGGCGAGTGCATCCATTGCCGCAGCGGTCGTACGAATCGCTGCATCGCCATCCGAGACCAGCAGGGGCTCGGCTACCTCCCGGACGGTACGACAAGACTCTTCCGCGACGGCGAATCGATGCGGCACTTCATGGGCACGTCGACGTTCGCGGAGTACACGGTCATGCCGGAGATCGCGCTCGCGAAGGTCTCGCCGGACGCTCCCCTCGACGGCTGCGCGCCTTTTGCATGCGGGCTCGCCACGGGGATCGGCGCAGCGCTCTACACCGCCGACGTCCGGTCGGGCTCGACGTGCGCGGTCTTCGGTTGCGGCCTCGTCGGGCTGGGGGCGATCATCGGTGCGCGGCTCGCGGGCGCGGACCGGATCATCGCGATCGACCTCTCGGAGGATCGCCTTGCGATGGCGCGGCACCACGGCGCGAGCGACACGCGCGTCGCCGGAGACGGAGTCGTCGACTGGATCCGCGAGGAGACGGGCGGGTACGGCGCCGACTACACGTTCGAGGCGACCGGGAACGTGGAGGTGATGCGCCAGGCGGTCGAAGCCGCACGCGAGGCGTGGGGCCTCGCCACGATCGTCGGCGTCGCGGGCAAGGGGGAGACGCTCGCCGTGGTCCCCCGGCTCCTGATCACCGGCCGGCGAGTGACCGGCTCGTCCTTCGGCGGCGTGAAGGGCCGGACGCAGGTGCCGCAGCTCGTCGACCGCTGGCTCGCCGGCGAGATCGACGTCGAATCGCTCCTCAGCCACCGCCTCGCGCTCGACGAGGTGAACCGCGGATTCGAGCTCATGGAGGCGCAGGACGGCATTCGCAGCGTCATCGCGTTCGAGTAGCCGCGCTCGAGCGCCCAATTGCACTGCGGCGGCGCCTGAACACGACCTTTGCCGACTCCGAACAGATCCCACACAGACGAGGGCGACACTCGATCGAGTAGGACACCCCCTCCCCCGCGTGAAGGACGCTCGAGCGTCCTTTGCGCTTTGTGGGCGCGTTCTCGGGCATCCACCGAGAGAGGTGACCGGGCCAGCTACCCAATCCGCGCCCCAGTCAGGGGAAGAGAACGGGGACGCCAAAAGCCGACCCGGCCGGGTGCCCGTTTCGCCGCCCCGGGGCGTCTCCCTCTGCAGATGTCAAGAAACTGTAAAGGCTACGGGCGCAGGATCTCGTAGATCCTGCCGTCGTTTTCCTTCGGGTTCGCGTTGTTGTCGACGTGCCGGTCGACGACCCAGTAGCTCATCGCATTCGGGCCGTCGCTCGGGTTCGACGTCGGCGCGACCGTCACGCCCGCGAGCCAGAGGTCCGCGTACGGCAGCGGGAGGGTGATGACGCGAAGGAGCTGTCCCGACCGGGTCAGCTCGAAGATCTTCCGCTCGTAGTCGTCGATGACGAGGAGGGTCCGCCGCTGAGGGTCGCTGCCGATGCCCTCGCAGTTCCTGATCCCGTACCTGCCGACGTCGAAGTGGGTCACCGCGTCGTTGCCGTCGCCGAAGACGCCGTTCTTCGGGTCGATCTCGTAGACCTCCTTGCCGGATCCGTCGCAGATGAAGAGGTGGCCCGAGTGGGGGTCGAACTCGACGCCCTCCGGATCGTGGCTGCCGTAGGCGATCGTGCTGAGCGACGTCACCGAGTCGTCCGTCGTTCCGTAGCGCGCGTCGGGACCGGGATCGGTGATGAACACTCGGTCCTTGACGTCGTCGGACGTGTACAGGGTCGAGCTCTCGGGATCGAAGCCCACACCCGTCGGCTCTCGACTGAAGCCAATCGTCGTCCCAGTGCCGACGAGCCGTCCCGTGCGCGTCACGCTGTAGAGGTTCGCGCCGCGATAGATCGACATCTCGTCGACCTCGGAGTCGCTGAATACCAGCGTGTCGGTCGGCTCGACGTATGTGATACCTGCGGGGTCGGGCGCCGGGGTGCCGAGCTGTGACGTGTGGATCGTCCTGACGAGCTTCCCGGTCAGCGTGCCCGACCCGCCCACCCGACGGGCCAGCGAGAGCTCTAGGAGGCGACCAGCCAGCTTGCCGCCGCCGGCGTCTGCGACGTACAGGTGCTGCACGCGCTGGGAGTCCGTTCGATCGGCGCTCGGCGCGAAGACCAGTCCTCTCAGGTTGCGGATCCGGGCGCCATCGACGTTGAACGCCTTCCGGACCCTCCCGGAGCCGTCCACGGCGTAGATGAGGCCACGTCCCGTGTTGGCGACGTACAGCAAGCGGTCGACCGGATTGCGCGCAAGACCCCGCAACCTCCCGGGACCGAGCCCCTGCAAGGACACGCGTGACGGCTTCGCGCTCCCGTCTGCTGACGGCACGCGGACGATTTCCCTGGCGCGGCTGTCCAGGACGAGCCAGTCACCGCTCCTCGGGTCGAAGGTGGCGCCCTGCGCGCCCCGGAGACGCAAGCTCGCGATGTCCGTCCGCTCGGTCGCGGGTCGACTCGCGCTGAGGCCGGTCGCGCGAACGGCGACGCGCTTCTTGCCGTCGACGGCGGTGAGTTGTGCGTTAACGGGATCCCACGCAAAGGTCGAGGGGTTGGAGATCTTCGGAACGGCGAGCGAGCCGCGGACGTCGTCGAATGGGCCGAGGCGAAGAAGGCGCGTCCGTTGCGGACCGGCTGCGGCGACGAGCAGAAGCCGTTTTCCGGGCACGTAGGCGACGCCGGTCGGGCGCGCGAATCCGAACTCTCCGGTGAGCGTGGACCCCACTTCGACCGCATCGACGACGCGAACCGCGGAGACTTGCTGAGTGGAGGCGACGAGGGTCGTCGGCAGCGCGAGCGCGCAGGCGAACAGGCAGGCGAGCAGGCGAGTGCTGCGCCTCGATTCCCCATGCAGTTGCCTTCGTCGGATCGACAGCGTGACCGTGCAGTGTACGTGCGGGGTCAGTGGTGCTCTGTTGTGCTGGAATTGGGTTTCCTCACATATTTGACGCCGGCCTCGACGCGCAACTACCCTGACGCGCGGACGTGCGACCGCTCACTCGCCCAGTTCTCATGCTCGCGATCGCCGTTGCGGTCGTCGCGGTTCCGACCGCCGCTTCGGGCGCGCTCTCCGGGACGGCGGCCCCGACCGGCGTGGCCGCCAACAGCATGTCGTATCAGGACTCCTCGGGAGAGAACGCGGTCGCGCCCGACATCACGACGCTGACGGTCTCGAACAACGACGCGGGCACCGTCTCGTTCAAGGTCGACATCCCGAATCGGCCGACGCTCACCCAGGATCTCCTGCTCCTCGTCTTCGCCGATACGGACGCGAACCCGCAGACGGGCGACCCCGACTCTCTCGGCGCCGACTACGTGATCCAGGTCTTCGGCGGTGAGGCCGCGCTCTTCAGATGGGACGGCGCCGACTTCACCCGGCGGGCCGGAGACCCGCCCGCGACGTCGCTGATCTTCTCGTACCAGGGCGGCGTGACGGTTACGATCAGCGCCGCGGAGCTCGGCAACACCAAAGGCTTCGGCTTCGCCGTCATCGCAGTGTCGGGCATCGTCATCGACCCGGTGACCGGCGATCTCGACTTTACGAGCGCCGTGAGCGACGTCGCGCCGGCCTCTGGTTCGGGCCTGTACGCCTATCAGGTCAGGATCACGCCGCCGACGCTGGTCGTCAGAAGGCTCACGACCGGCAAGCCCACCGCCGGCAAGCCGCTCACCGCGAGGCTCGTTGCCGCGCGCTCCGACACTGGCGCAGTCGTCCAGAACGGCAGGGTCAACTGTGTCGGCCGGGTCGGCAACGCGAGACTGAGGGCGCAGGTCCAACGCGTGATCGCCGGCGCGGCCACCTGCAGGTGGAACATTCCTCCTCTGGCGAAGGGCAAGCGGTTCAGAGGCTCGGTGTCGGTCGTGTTCGAGGGTCTCAGGGCGACGGAGAGCTTTTCGAGCCGGATCGGCTAGCGCGCCGCTCGTGCGACGTCTCGCGCTCTTCGCCTGCCTCGTAGCTCTCGTCGCATTCACCGGAAC
>DATFEK010000227.1:0-3501 GCA_035251305.1 Gaiellaceae bacterium
GAGAGAGCAGAACGGGCGCAACGCTCACATGCTCCGCGGAAGGAGGTGAGCGGTGTGACCACTGAAGATGGCTGACCAGGATCGAGCGCTGGCCAACGCCGAGCGCAGGCATCTCAGCGTCTTCTTCTGCGATCTGGTCGAGTCGACTGCACTCAGCGAGCAGCTGGATCCGGAGGATTTCGGTCATCTAATCGCCGCGTACCACGCCACCTGCACAGAGGTTATCGAGCGTTTTCACGGCCACGTTGCCCAGTACCAGGGCGACGGGGTGCTCGCCTACTTCGGGTATCCGCACGCGCTGGGCGACGACACGGTTCAGGCCGTCCGTGCGGGGCTCGACGTCGTACGCGCCGTGCAGGGCGTCGCAGGCGCGCGACTCGAGGGTGGCGGGGTGCGTCTTGCCGCGCGTGTCGGCATCGACACTGGCGTCGTGGTCGTGAGCGAGATGGGAGCCGGCGAGCGTCGTCATTCTCTCGCTGTTGGCGATACCGTAAACATGGCAGCGCGGCTCGAGAAGCTTGCCGAGGCGGGAACGGTCGTCGTCAGCGCCGAAACCGAGCGTGTCACGCGCGGGTACTTCCTCTTCGAACAGATGGACGCCGTGAGGGTCAAGGGCTTCGCCGACCCGGTCGTCGTCTATCGCGTCGTCGACGACACTGGGATCCGGACCCGCCTCGCGCTCGCTGCGGCCGACGGTCTCACCCCGCTCGTCGGTCGCGAGCGAGAGCTCGAGGCGATGGAGGAGCGCTGGCGGCTTGCGAGCGAGGGGAAGGGTCAGGCGGTCCTCGTCACCGGGGAGCCCGGGATCGGGAAGTCGCGTGCCGTGCACGAGCTGGGCCGGCGAGTCGGCGAGGATGCGACTCGCCTCGTCTTCCAGGCATCTCCGTACCACGCGACGAGCGCGCTGCATCCCGTCGTGGAGGAGCTCGAGCGCACGTTCCGGATCGACGGCAAGGCCGACGACGGAGACAGTCTCGCTCGCCTGACAGACGAGCTCGAGATGCAGGGGCTCTCAGTCGAAGAGACGCTCCCCGCGCTGGCGTCGCTGCTCTCGATCGAGGAGCCAACTCATGCGGCGCCGAAGCTGACGCCCCAGGAACAGAAGCGGCAGACGTTCACGGCGTTGAGAGCGCTCATGGCGGCGGAGACGAGCCAGCGTCCCGTTCTTGCCGTCTTCGAGGACATTCATTGGGCCGACCCGTCGACCCTCGAACTTCTCGGTCTCTTGCTTGCCGACGCTGCCGCGCAGCGGATCCTCATCGTCATGACGGCGCGGCCTGAGTTTCAGCCGCCCTGGCCCGCCAACACAACGTTCGCGAAGCTGAGCCTGGCGCGCCTGGAACGAGACGTGGTCGACGATCTGATGGCCGCTGTCCTGAGCGGCAGAAGGCTGCCGGGAGGCGTGCTTGGCGAGGTTGCCGAACGAGCCGCGGGCGTGCCCCTCTTCATCGAGGAGACGATCAAGATGATCCTGGAGGCCGAGCCGGGCGACAGCCCGGCCATTCCCGGCACACTCCGGAACCCGCTCGCAGCCCGTCTCGACGCGCTTGGCGAGGCGAAGGAGGTTGCTCAGGTCGCATCGGTCGCCGCACTTGGGGGTGACTTCGGCTTCGAGCTGCTTCGCTCCGTCACCCGCAAGGACGAAGCGCAGCTGAGGGAGTCGTTGAACGAGCTCGTGCGCGCGGAGCTCTTGTACGAGCGCGGCACGCCCAGCGAGCCGGTCTACGTCTTCAAGCACGCCCTGATCCGCGAAGCGGCATACGAGTCGCTTCTGCGCTCGACGCGCCGAAGCTTCCACGGCCGCGTAGCCGAGGTGCTCGAGGAACGATTTCCGGAGCGCGTCGAGCATGAGCCCGAGCTGATCGCACAGCACTTGGCCGAGGCGGGCCGGACGCTCGACGCCATACGCTATTGGCAGCGGGCCGGGGAACGAGCATTGCGTGCCTGGGCAACCGAGGAGGCGGCCACTCACTTCGAGGAAGGCCTCGGGCTCGTGGCATCACTGCCAGACGGCCCGCAGACCCGGGAGCTCGAGCTGGCACTCCAGCTTGGTCGTGGCACGGCGCTGATGTCGGCACGCGGTTACGCCTCGCCCGAAGCCGAAGCCGCGTACGCGCGCGCAGAAGCGCTGAGCCGGGAGGTTGCCGATCCCTCGCGTCTCGCGCCGGCGCTCTACGGACTTGGCGCGTTCTATGCCTCCACTGCGCAGCCGTTGAAGGCCTGTGAGTTCGGTCGCCGCCTGCTTGCCGTCGCCGACGCTCAGGGCGACGAGGACATGCTCATCGAGGCGAACGTGATTCTCGCGATCGCGGAGTACTTGAAGGGAGATCCAGTAGCAGCCGCCACGAGCTCAGAGCAGGTTCTCGCAAGGTGGGAGCCCGAGAAACACCGCGCCCACATCTTCGCCTACGGCCAAGAGCCGGGCATTGTGGGCATGACGATGGCGGCGCTCGCTCGCGGATGGCTCGGCCACCTCGATGAAGCACTCGAACTTGCGGATGATGCGGAGCGGAGGGGCCGCGAGGCCGGACACCCGCTCACCCTCGCCTACACCCTTGCCGGTGACGGCATCCTCTATCAGCTGGTCCTTGAGATCGAGCGGGTCGAGCGCACTGCCCGGGAGCTCGTGACGGTTGCGAGCGAGCACGGACTTCCCATGTGGCTCGCATGGGGCCGAATCATGCGCGGCTGGGCGCTTCTTCAGCGCGGCGAAGCCGACAAAGGCATGGCCGAGATCAACGTCGGTCTGGCAGGAGCCGAAGCTGTTCATTTCTCCGTTATGAAGATCCATTTCCTGAGTCAGCTCGCTGAGGCGTTCGGCCGGCTCGGCCACGTGAGCGAAGGAGTAGCGATGCTCGAGGAGGGCTTCGCTGCCCTCGAGTCAACGGAGGAGCGAGTCTCGGAGGCGGAGCTTCACCGCTCGCGTGGACTGCTACATCTCGCCGACGACGGCAACACGCTCGCGGCTGAAGAATGCCTGCGGCGCGGGATCGAGGTGGCTCGTCGGCAGCGGGCGCTCCTGCTCGAGCTGCGCTCGGTCACGGCTCTCGCCGAGCTCCTCGCCGGAGAGAACCGAGCCGAGGAAGCGCACACTCTCCTCGCGGATGTCATTGGCCGCTTCACTCAGGGGCACAGAACGCCGGTGCTCCACGCTGCGAGCGTTCTCCTACAGCGCCTCGGTACCGCACGCGTTCGCTGATCCAGCGTGACGATCCAATCAGGCGTCGGAGCTGGCTGATCCACCTCAGAGCGCTCATCCCGTCCTACCGGCGGGGCGTGAAGGGACGTAGCAGGTCGCCGCCGGGTTGGACGATCCCAACGTGAGATTCGGGGACCTCGTTCCAGGCGCCCCGGAGGTCACCAAGTGGCTCGGAGACGACGACTCTCGTCTCGTCCGACAGTGCGGCGAGCTCCTTGCTCTCGGGGTAGAGGGCCTTCAGAGCGTCCATTCGCGTGCTGAAGTAGAGAGAGCGCGAGTCGATCTCGCTCGAGTACCGGAAC
>DATFEK010000095.1:0-5910 GCA_035251305.1 Gaiellaceae bacterium
GCCCCGAGTCTCCCGCCCGCGCGCTCGTGAGCACGGCATCGGCGCGCGTCCAGGAACACGTGGGAATAGCTCCCTCGCTGCCGTCCGTCCTGACACAGCTCGTCGACCTCGGCGTCCCGTTCGCGGCAAGTGAGCAGGGGCCGTTCCTCGGGCGCGGGATCGCAGCCATCACCCTGACGACCTCCGAACGGAGCGACCCGCCCGTCCCGGCTGGTGACCCCGATGCGCCGCTCTCCGTCGAGCGTCTCGGACAGATGGGTAGTGCGACCGAGGCACTCGTCGGCTCCCTCGACGCGAGCGTGGGAGGGCCGCTCAGAACACCGGACAGCCTCTTCTTGAGTGACCGCGCCGCAAGCGGGTGGGCGATGCGACTGACGCTCGTTCTCTGCGTCGTGCCGTTCGCGCTCGGTGTCTTCGACCTCTTCGTGCGCTGTCGGCGGCGGCGGCTCCCTCTCGCCCCGGCATTTCGCGGACTGAGGATGAGGCTCGTGTTCTGGCTGTATGCCGGTGTGCTCGTTTGGATCGGCGCGCTGACCGACGTCTTTCCGACGGGCTCGCCGCTTCCGCTCCCCCCATATTCGTCGCTGGTCGTAGACACGCCGGCTGCGGGTCTCGCGCTTCTCGTGATCGCACTCGGGCTCGGCTGGCTCGCAGGACGGAGACGTCTGATTCCCGAGGTACCGGCAAGCGATGACGAGCGGCTCGCCGGCTTTACTGCCGCCCTGGTCGGGCTCGGCGGTCTGGCTGTGGCGCTGGCGATCGTCAAGCCCTACGCGCTCGTCTTCGTGCTCCCTTCGCTGTACGCGTGGCTGTGGCTTCCGCTACGCGCTCGCGTGTGGCAACGCGCCTTGCTGTTCGGCCTGGGCCTGGTGGGACCGTTCGCGGGCATCGTCTTGCTCGCACTCCAGCTGGATCTCGGCCTGTTCGACTCCATGCTCTACGTCGTGGGACTCGCCACGGTTGGGTACGTCTCGCTCGGAGCCGTACTCGCTGCGATCGTCTGGGCGGCAGCAGCCGGCCAAACGGCGGCCATTGCGTTCGGACGCTATGCGCCGTATGCGCAGGGGTTGGAGCCGCCACCCCCCGGGGTCGTTCGACGAGCAGTCCGCGCGGCCGCTACCGCCTTCCCGTTCTCTAGGCGAGACTGAGGAACCGGATCGGCGCGCCGGCCGCGATCTCGCCCTCACCGCGAGGGACGTGCACGAGCGCGTCCGCCGACGCGGCGCGAACGATCATGTGCGACTCCTGGCCCGAGACCGGTTCGAGAAGGACGTCGGTCTCTCCGAGAAAGCGGCGGGCTCGGACGAACTCGTCGCGGTGAGGATTCTGCGCGAGTGAGACGGTCGTTCGTCCGTGGCCGTAGTCGAGGTCGATCTTCTCGACGCCCTGGCGCCTGAGGAGGGCAGCTCGGACGAAGACGAGCGCTCCGACGAGCGACGACACGGGGTTCCCAGGCAGTCCGAAGACGAGCGTCGTGCCCCGGACCCCGAAAGAGAGCGGTTTACCGGGTTTCACAGCGACTCCCCAGAACAGCTCCTCCACTCCGAGGTCTGCGGCGACACGGCGTACGAGGTCGTGCGGACCCATGGAGACGCCGCCGGAGGTGACGAGCACGTCCGCCTCGAGACCGTGTTCGAGCGCCGCACGATGCGCGCTCTCGTCGTCCTCTACCACGGGCAGCAGCTCCACGTTCGCACCCGCGCTTCGGAGTGCGGCCCCGATCATCGCCCGGTTCGACTCGTAGATCTGTCCGTCGACCAGAGGCTCCCCGGCCGGCCGGAGCTCACTTCCTGTCGCGAGAATCGCCACGCGCGGTGGAATAGAGCAACAGACGTCCGCGACGCCGGCCGCCGCGAGCGCGCCGATCTGAGCCGGACCCAGTCTGGTGCCCGGAGCAACCGTGGAGTCCCCCTCTCGAACGTCGCCGCCGCGTGGCCGAACATGCTGGCCAAGTCGGGCTCCTTCGGGAATCTCGACGCGGTCGCCGCGATCGACCAGGCGCTCGACCGGAACGACAGCGTCGGCTCCGTCCGGCACCGCCGCGCCCGTCGCAATGCCGGCAGCCGCCTGTGGAGGAAGCGGTCCCGGCGCGGGCTCGCCGGCTGCAATCCGGTACGCGACCGGAAGCTCGCCCGGGGTCTCAGAGGCACGGACGGCAAATCCGTCCATCGCGGAGCTCGCGAACGGAGGAAGATCGACTCGGGCAAGCGCCGGCTCACGCAGGACGCGCCCTGCAGCATCGGCGACCGGAACGATCTCCGTCGGAAGCGGTCGCGCCCGTTCGAGGATGCACCCCAGAGCCTCCTCGATCGTCAGCAAATCCGACATGACGCTGAGGCGCGGGCTAGCGACCCAAACCAGTGGGGAGCGGCGCGGGCTTCGTGGGCTTCGTGGGCTTGTCGTCGGTCGTCTCGGTCTCCGTACTCTCCGACTGCGTGGCGTACGGGTCGTACGTCAACGCGTACCGGCCTCGGGTGAACGGTTTCCACTGAGGCCATACGGCCGGGTCGGCGAAAGGCGTCGGTTCCCTCCCCTCGAGGGCCGGCTCCATGAACAGCCGCCAGATCTCGGCCGGGAAGCTGCCCCCGCTCACGGAGATTCCGTGGACGTTGTCCATCGGAATCTCGCCCTTCGTGAAGCCGACCCAGACGGTCGTCGCGAGATCCGGCGTGTAGCCGGCGAACCACGCGTCGGCGTGCTCCTCGTTCGTCCCGGTCTTGCCCGCCGCCGGGCGCCCGAATGCCGCGCGCGTGCCGGTGCCGTACTGGACGTTCTGCTCGAGGATCCGGGTGACGACCGCAGCGGTTCCCTCCGAGATCGCACGCTTTCGCCTCGGAACGCCCCAGCCCGCCGTGGTGTCCTCTTTGCCGTTGGCGAGGATCACTCGCCTGATCGCCATCGGCTCTGCGAAGACGCCGCCGGCCGCAAGCGTTGCGTATCCGGACGCGATGTCGAGCGGCGACACGGCGATCGAGCCGAGCCCGATCGACGGAACGTACGCACCGTTCGCGTCGAGCGGCGCCTTGACGCCCATGCGCCGGGCGGTCTCGGCAACCTTCTCCGCCGTGACGTCGAGCGTGAGCTGCGCGTAGACCGCGTTGTCGGAACGGATCGTGGCGCTCCGAATCGAGCTCCAGCCGTAGTAGTCGTTGGCGTAGGTGTGGACGCACCACCAGCTCCCGTCGTCGCAGTTGCCCGCCGGATGCACCTTGTACGTGAACGGCGCGGAGACGTAGTACGTCGAGTCCGGATTGATGCCCATCTCGACGGCAGCCGTGAGAACGAAGGTCTTGAAGGTCGAGCCCGTCTGGCGGCGAGCCTGAGAGAGAAGGTTGAACTGGTTCTTCGGCCGGTTGGGTACGACCGCTGCCATCGCGCGAATGGCACCGGTGCGAGGGCTGATCGAGATGAGGGCGGCGGCCGGATCGGTCGGCTGGTTCATCGTGTCGCGGATGGCCTTCTCGGCCAGGCGTTGGTAACGGGGAACGATCGTCGTATAGACCTTCAGGCCGCCAGAGCGGACCTGTTCTGCGCCGTACGCCTCGATGAGCCTGTCGCGCACATACCCGAAGAAGTACGGCTCGCGGATCCGGCTGTAGAGCCCCCCTCGGCGCAGCCTCAGCTTCGCTGCGAGCGCGAGACGGTACTCCCGCTTCGTGATCACGAGTGTCTCGAGCATTGCCCGCAGGACTTCCGCGCGCCGCGCCAGAGCGCGGGCGGGCGTCGTGAAAGGGTTGTACGACGAAGGCGCTTGAGTGAGGCCCGCGAGCAGGGCCGATTCCGCGAGAGTCAGCTTCCTCGCAGGTTTCGAGAAGTACGTCTGGGCCGCCGCTTCGATCCCGTACGCCTGATTCCCGTAGTAGACCTGGTTCAAGTAGGTGGTCAGGATCCGGTGCTTCGTCCAGGCTCCGTCGAGCTTCGTCGCGAGGCAGGCCTCCTTGACCTTCCGCTGCACCGTTCGCTCGCGCGAGATGTAGAGGTTGCGCACGAGCTGCTGCGTGATGGTCGAGCCACCCTCCACGATCGCACCCTCACGGATGTCCACCACCGCGGCGCGGGCGATACCTTCGAGGTCGACGCCCCCGTGATCGAAGAAGCGGCGGTCCTCGACGGCGATCGTGGCCTTGCGGATCCAGAGCGACATTTCCGCGGCCGTGACCGACTGCCGATTTCGCTCGGCGGGAATCGAGCCCAAGAGCGAGCCGTCAGCGGCGTACAAGAACGTGTTTTGCTCGATCGCTGGAGTTCGGAGCGAGTCGAGGTCGCACGACGAGCCGTAGGCCAGGACAGCAGCCGTTCCGCCGAGTCCAGCGGCGAGCCCGAGGGCGAGGATGGCCGCAATCGCGACGATGGCGCCGTGGCGCCTGCGGCGGCGTCTCGTGGCGCGCAGGTGGCGACCTCGCGGGCGGAGCGTCTCGGGATCGAACGAGGTTCGCCTGCTCCGAGGCGGGCTCATGGGGAGATGCTAGCCAGGGTTGGTCGAACGATTCGGCGGGCGGTCGCGCGTTCCTCGTGCCGCCGGCAGGTCGGCATGGTGGAATCTCGGGATGGACCAACTCGACCGCACCCCGACGCAGAGCCGAGGAAAGCTCGTCGCTTGGCTCGTTTTCGTAGGGGCGCTGACGGCGCTCAGCCTCGGTGCGCGGCTCGGGGACACGAACGCGCCCGACGACATCGCATTTCGCTACTCGTCCTCGGTCGCGGCGCTCTTGCAGTACGGGCTCATGCTAGGCGTCCTCCTCCTCATCGCCCGGGGTATCCCGCGCCGGCAGGCCTTCGCGCTGCACCGCCCGGAATCCTGGCCCCGCGCCCTCGGTCTGGCCGGGCTCGCGCTCCTCACCATCTACCTCACCGCGTACGTGTACGACCGCGTCCTGTCGCTCTTCGGAGACTGGAACCCGACGGAGGAGCAGGGACTCGTGCCCGACAAGTGGGACTCGAGTCGCGCCGGCGCCTTCGTGGCCTTCTTCTTCGTCGTCACCTTCATAGGCCCCGCGGTCGAGGAGCTGGCATATCGCGGGCTCGGCGTATCCTTGCTCATGCCGTACGGGTCCGTGGTCGCGGTACTGGTGACGGGCGTCCTCTTCGGCGCCGTCCACGGGCTCGTCATCGTGCTGCTCCCGCTGAGCGTGTTCGGGATCGTGGTCGGGTGGCTCAGAGTGCGGACGAACAGCATCTACCCGCCGATGCTCTTGCACTCCACGTTCAACGGCACGGCGCTGATCGTCTCCGTGACACTCCTGGGCTGACGCCCGCTACGGCTCTTCGTCGTCCGCTTCGTCCTCGTCGTCGCCGTCGTCCTCGAGCGTCTCCGTCAGGCTGGATGCGAACTCCTCGGGTGTGACGTTCTCGAGGAACTGCCGGAACTCCGCAGGATCGAGGTCGGCAAGACTCGAGGCCGTGACGAGTCCGGGCTGCTCGTCGTCATCGGACTGGAGCTCGATACCCGATTCCTCGACGACCTCGTCCGATGCGAAGATCTGGGCGTCGCACCGAACGGCGAGTGCGATCGCATCGGACGGGCGCGAGTCGATCTCCACCTCGCGACCGTCCTGGACGATGGTGATCTGCGCGTAGTACGTGTTGTCGCGAAGTTCCGTCACCGTGACCCTCACGATTTCGCCCTGGAGCTCCGAGATCACGTCCGTGAAGAGATCGTGGGTCATCGGGCGTGGGGGGCTCGCACCCTGGAGCTTCGTGAGAATCGCGGCTGCCTCCGGATGGCCGATCCAGATCGGCAGGAACCTCTCGTCGTCCGCGGTCTTCAGAAGCACGATCGGCTGCTTGCCGATGGGCTCGAAGCTCACCCCGTACAAGGTCATCTCTCGCATCACCGGCCTCGCGCTCATCTTAGACAGGAGGCTTCGCTACAGTTGCGGCCCCGGGCGATTAGCTCAGTCGGTTAGAGCG
>DATFEK010000249.1:0-3661 GCA_035251305.1 Gaiellaceae bacterium
GGGCAACCCGATGGCCGGCGCCTACTCCGCGTCGAAGGCAGCGGTCATCGGGCTGACGAAGGCGATCGGGAAGGACGTTGCCCGGACAGGCGTGCTCGTCAACTGTGTCGCTCCGGCGGTGATCGAGACGCCGATCCTCGAAGGGATCTCGCAGGAGCACATCGACTACATGGTGGAGCGCATCCCGATGGGTCGAGTGGGCGAGCCCGAGGAGGTGGCGGCGCTCGTCTGCTGGCTCGCCAGCGAGGAGTGCTCGTTCTCGACGGGCGCCACGTACGACATCTCGGGCGGCCGAGCGGTCTACTGACCATGCGCCGCGTACGCCTACGAGGACCCCAGGGGATCGAGCACGGCGTCGTTGAGGATGGCGTCGTCGTCACGGAAAGCGCGACACGGATCGAGTTGCTCGATCCGTACACGCTCGCCCTTTCGGCCCCGTACGAGCTCCTCGCTCCGGTCGCAGCGCCTGAGATCTGGTGCGCGGGGGTGACGTACGAGCGCTCCCGCGACGCGCGCGTCGAGGAGAGCGCCGCCAAGGACTTCTACACCCTCGTCTACGAAGCACCGCGGCCCGAGCTCTTCCTCAAGGACGCAGGAGGTCGCCGCACTGCGGGACCGGGCGAGCCGATAGGGATCCGCGACGACTCGACGTGGAACGTCCCGGAGCCCGAGATCGGGCTGATCCTCGGCGACCACGGCACGATCACGGGCCTCACCATCGGGAACGACGTCTCGTCCCGCGACATCGAAGGCGCCAACCCGCTCTACCTTCCCCAGGCGAAGATCTACGCGGGAGCGTGTGCGATCGGACCTGCGGTCTACGAGCCAGAGCGCCTCGACGCACCCCTGCAGATACACATGCGCGTCACCGACGAGTCCGGACGAACGCACTTCGAAGGAAACAGCTTCACCGCGAACATGCGCCGTTCCTACGCGGACCTCGTCGAGTGGTTGCTGATCGACAACCCGGTGCCCGCGGGCAGCGTTCTCCTGACGGGCACGGGCCTCGTTCCACCGGACGACTTCACGCTTCTCCCCGGCCACACTGTCGAGATCCACGTCGCCGAGATCGGCACGCTCGTCAATCCCGTCGTCCGTGCCGCGGAGTTGATGGAAAGGAGCACGTCGCATGCCTGAGACCATGACCCGCACGCCGATCCGCAACTATGTCGGCGGCGAGTGGCGCGAGAGCGCGAGCCGGGAGACCTACGAGAAACACAATCCCTGGCGGCCGTCACGGGTCACGGGCGTCTACCAGGCATCCGATGCCGACGACGCGCACGCGGCGATCGCGGCTGCGCACGATGCGTTCTCGGCCTGGTCGGCGCTACCGGCTCCCTCGCGCGCTGCATTCTTCACAAGGGCAGCAGTCGCAATCGAGGCACGGGCGGAACACATCGCGGAGGACATGACCGCGGAGATGGGCAAACCGCTGCGCGAGGCCCGCATGGAAGCACTTCGCGCCGCGACCATCCTCCGCTTTGCGGCGGGCGAGGCGTTGAGACCGGCAGGAGAGATGTACGAGCCCTCGGTTCCGAACCAGCGTCTGTACACGCTTCGGCGTCCGCTCGGTGTCGTCGGGCTGATCACTCCCTGGAACTTCCCGATCGCAATACCCGTGTGGAAGCTGGCGCCCGCGCTCATCTACGGCAACACGGTGGTCCTCAAGCTCGGCTACGAGGCACCTCGAACGGGTCTCCACGTCGCGGAGTGCTTTGCGGAGGCGGGCCTGCCACCCGGTGTGCTGAACGTGCTCACCGGCGCCGGATCGAAGGCCGGAGCCGAGATCGTCTCCAACGCCGGAGTGCGAGCGATCTCCTTCACCGGGTCGGTGCCGGTCGGCCGTTCCGTGCGAGCGGAGGCGACCGCGCGCGACTGCCGCGTCCAGCTCGAGCTGGGGGGACACAACCCGCTGATCGTCGCCGCCGACGCGGAGCTCGACCGAGCCGTCGAGGCGGCCTACGCAGGCGCGTTCTGGTCCGCCGGTCAGAAGTGCACGGCGACGCGGCGCATCCTCGTCGAAGACGGCGTGTACGACGCATTCCGCGACCGGTTCCTCGCGCGGGTGGCCGCGGGCAAGGTCGGCGACCCGGCCGATCCGGAGACCGAGGTCGGCCCCGTGGTGAACGAGGGCGCGCTGGAGGAGATCCTGGGTGCGATCGAGCGGGCTCGCGCGGAGGGAGGCGCGGTCCTCTCAGGTGGCACACGCACCGACGACGCCGCCTACCTGATCGCCCCCACCGTCTTCGAGGCGCTCGCCGACGATGCCGAGCTCTCCTGCGAGGAGGTGTTCGGCCCCGTGACGGCGCTCTATCGCTACTCGACACTCGACGAGGCGATCGAACGCGCGAACGCCGTCCGCTTCGGGCTCTCGGCCTCGATCTTCACGCGCGACCTCCATGCGGTCCAGCGCTTCACGAGCGAGATCGGTGCGGGGATCGTCCACGTCAACTCGCAGACAGCGGGCGCCGACGTCCACGTGCCGTTCGGCGGAATCAAGGGCTCGGGCTGGGGCCCGCACGAGCAGGGCCGCGCCGCGATCGACTTCTACACGGAGACGGTCACGGTCTACCAGGACGCGCCGCTTGCCCAAGAACTCCCTTCAGGATGAACAGCCGTGTCGACAGGCGACGGGCGATCACCCTGAAGTGAGTTCACGGACGCTCGTCACCGGGGCGCTCGGGTGTCTCGGCGCCTGGACGCTGAAGGCGCTCGTCGAGCTGGGAGAGGAACCGGTCGGCTACGACCTCGGCTCGGATGACGTACGCCTTCGGCTCGTGCTGTCGGAGAACGAGCGCGGACTGGTCACCCTCGTCGAGGGGGACGTGACCGACCTCGGCGCGGTGGGACGTGCTCTCGACGACCACGGGATAACGCACGTCGTCCACCTCGCCGCACTGCAGGTGCCGTTCTGCCGCGCGGACCCCGAGCTCGGCGCTCGCGTCAACGTGCACGGAACCGTCGTCGTCCTCGACGCGATCAAGGCGCGGCTCAATCGCATTCGCGGGCTCGCGTACGCAAGCTCGACGGCTGTCTACAACGCTTCCGACCCCTCCCCCGCTCCCGAGTCGGGCGGAGTCGCGCCCACGACGCTCTACGGGGTCTTCAAGCTTGCAAACGAGGGAACGGCGCGCATCTACTGGCACGACGACGACGTCGCGTCGATCGGGATCCGCCCGTACGTCGTCTACGGGCCCGGACGCGATCAAGGGCTGACGTCGGGGCCGTCGCTCGCCATGGCGGCGGCGGCGCGCGGCGAGGGTCACACGATCGCCTACGGAGGAACGGCGCAGTACGACTTCGCGCCGGACGTCGGTCGCGCGTTCGCGCTCGCCGCACGAGCGGCAGCGGACGGCGCCCACGTCGCGAACTTTCCCGGCGAGTCGTCGACGATGCAAGAGGTCGTGAACGCGATCGAGGCAGCCGCACCCGCTGTCGCGGGCACGGTGCTCTGGGAGGAGGGCCAGCTCCCGTTCCCGGAGTCGCTGCAAGCCAACTTGCTCGAGCGCCTCGTCGGGCCGCTCCCGCGAACGCCGCTCGCCGACGGCGTCCGCCGGACGATCGAGCACTTCCGCCTGCTGGACGGCGGCTAGATCAAATCTGACATTCGCCTGCCGCAAATCGGCACGGCGAGGAAAAGCGGTGTCAGACACCATGTCTA
>DATFEK010000251.1:0-5695 GCA_035251305.1 Gaiellaceae bacterium
GGCCGATCCTGAACGCGCTTCTCAACGTCGCGGCGGGCGCGACCTGGGTGAGCGTCCACCACGGAGGTGGAGTTGGCATCGGCAACTCGATCCATGCGGGCATGGTCGTCGTCGCGGACGGCACCGAAGCCGCGGCCGAGCGGCTCGAACGCGTGCTCACGACCGATCCCGGCACCGGCGTGATGCGCCACGCCGACGCCGGCTACGAGGAGGCTTTGACGACCGCGCACGAGCTGGGCGTCGACCTGCCGTCCGTCCCGCACGCCGATACGTGAGCCCGAGCCGGGAGAGCCCCGCGCAACTCCTGATTCGCGACCTCGCGCAGGTGGCGACACCGGCGGGACGGTCGGCGCCCCTCCGAGGGGCTGCACTGCGCGCGCTCGAGCTCACCGCCGACGCGTACATCCTCTGCGAGGCAGGTCGTATCGTGGAGGTCGGCTCGATGCGGCGGCTCACGCCTCTCGATGGCGACGTGGTCGAGGCGGACGGTCGTGGACTTTCAGCCGTCCCGGGTCTCGTCGACTGCCACACGCACGCCTGCTTCGCCGGAGATCGCGTCGACGAGTTCTCCCTGCGTGCCGGTGGCGCGACCTACGAGGAGCTCCACGCGCGCGGAGGCGGGATCCTCTCGACGGTTCGCGCGACGCGCGCAGCCGGAGAGGGGGGACTCTCCGCCGCCCTCGCTCGCCATCGGGCCTGGATGCTCCGAGCGGGAACGACGACGTTCGAGGCCAAGTCGGGATACGGGCTCGACCGCGAGACCGAGCTCGCGCAGCTGCGCGTGATCGCCGCAGCGGGTGGCGTCCCGACCTGGCTCGGTGCGCATGCGGTTCCGCCCGAGTTCGCCGATGCGGAGGCGTACGTCGACTTTCTGCTTCACGACGTACTGCCGGACGCAGCGCAGCTCGCCGAGGCCGCGGACGTCTTCCTCGAGCGTGGCGCATTCGATGCGGAGCAGGCGCGTCGGTACCTCACTGCATGCCGCTCGGAGGGCCTCGAGCTTCGCCTCCACGGCGACCAGTTCACGGAGTCCGGCGCGATCCCGCTCGCGATCGAGCTCGGCGCACGCTCGGTCGACCACCTCGAGAGCACGGGTCACGCCGGAGTCGCCACGTTGGCCGAGAGCGAGGTCGTCGGCGTGCTGCTGCCGGCGAGCGCGCTCTTTCTCGGTCGACCGATGCCTCCGGCGCGCGCGCTCGTGGACGCGGGCGCCGCGATCGCGCTCGCCACGGACTTCAATCCGGGCAGTGCGTACTGCGAGAGTCTCCCACTCGTCTGCGCACTCGCCGCGACGCAGCTGCAACTTGCGCCGGAGGAGTCGCTCGCCGCGTGCACCGTGAATGCCGCGCACGTTCTCGCTCGCTCGGATCGGAAAGGACGACTCGCGCCCGGTTTCGACGCCGACATCGTGCTCGTCGCCGACGACGACTGGCGTCACCTCGCGTATCACCTGGGCGGCGACGTCGTGCACACGGTGGTCCTTGGCGGCCGGATCGCGTGGAGCGCACGGGCATAATCGCTGGATGCCGACGCGAAAACAGCGCCGACGCCGGGCGAAGGAGCATCGTCACGAGTACGTCTGGGAGGACGCCGAGGGGAACGAGATGGACCCGAGCGAGCTCCCGTCGCCGAAGGCCCAGTCGCCGCGACGCGCCTCGACGTCACGTCCGGCGCGGGAGGTTCAGCCTCCGTCGTTGCGGCGCACGCTCAAGCGGGCGCTCGTCTTCGCGCCGATCATGTTCGCCACTGTGTACCTGCTCTCGCCGAACCTCCCGCTGGCGACGAAGGTCACCCAGACCGCGCTCATCGTCGCGGTCTTCGTCCCCTTCAGCTACTTCCTCGACGGCGTGTTCTACCGCTCGTACAAGAAGCGTCTCGTGCGGCGGGAGCAGTCCGACGGCAGGCGCGGGAGCTGACGAGCAGACACGTGGTCGTTTCGGGAAGTACGCCGCACCTTCGCGCGGCGGCGAACACTGCGCATGCCGTCGTCACCCGGCGGCCTGGGACCGTCCGCTCTGCGGCCTCCGCGCGTCCGCGGCTTGCTCGGTTCTCGCCGGCGAATGACGACCGGACGTCCCGGGGAGGCCACTAGGCCATGCCGCTGCGCGTCGAACAGCTTCCGCTCGGGCCGATCGGGACGAACTGCTACGTCGTGCGATCGAGCGGCGACGCGGCCGGAGCCGTCGTCGTCGACCCGAGCGGCGATGCGACCGAGCTTCGTCTCCGACTCGCACAGCTCGGCACTCGCTGCGTCGCCATTCTGGTCACGCATGGACACTGGGACCACCTGGTCGGCGTCGCCGAGCTCGCCGAGGGTACCGGGGCGCCCGTCTACATGGCCGAGGGTGAGCGCGAGCTCCTCGAGAACCCAGGGAGGTTCGCGCCTCCGACGATCGCGCTACTGCCGTACTCGCCGGACGTCCTCCTGAGTGGGGGCGAGTCGGTCGAGGTGGGAGGGATCGAGTTCGACGTCCTGTCCGTCCCCGGGCACTCCCCGGCCCACCTCGCGTACTACACGGAGGGCTCTCTCTTCTCAGGTGACGTGCTGTTCGCCGGCTCGGTCGGTCGAACCGATCTTCCCGGGGCCGACTGGGAGACGCTCCTCGCGTCGATCCGGTCACTCGTCGACGCGTTTCCACCGGAGACCGTCGTGTACCCGGGGCACGGGCCCGCCACGACGCTGGGTGACGAGCTCGCCCGCAACCCGTTCCTGGTCGAGCTCCGCACCGAGCTGGCGGAATGACGGACGAGACCAAGATCGCGCGCCCTCGCGGCACGCGGGACATCCTGCCGTCCGAGCAGCCGCTCTGGCAGCACGTTCTGCGAGAGGCCGAACGCCTGTGTGACCTCCACGGCTATCGGCCCATCTCGACCCCGGTCTTCGAGGAGACGACCCTCTTCGAGCGGACGTCCGGCTCGGGATCGGACGTCGTCCAGAAGGAGATGTACACATTCGAGGATCGGAGTGGCCGCTCGCTGACGCTTCGGCCCGAGGCAACGGCACCGATCTGCCGCGCCTACGTCGAGAACGGCATGCACCGCGACAGCCAGCCCGCCAAGCTCTACACGGTCGGGCCGTTCTACCGCTACGCCACTCCGCAGCGCGGCCGCTACCGCGAGTTCTGGCAGCTGTCCGTCGAGGCGATCGGCTCCGACGATCCGTCGCTCGACGCCGAGGTGATCCAGCTCTACGACACACTGCTGGACCGGCTCGGGGTGCCCGGGCACGAGCTCGAGCTCAACTCGATCGGATGCCGGAACTGTCGTCCTGCCTACCTCGAGAAGCTCGGTGCGTGGCTCGAGGCGAACGCCGAGCGTCTGGACGCAGCGACGCGCAAGAAGGCTGTGGCGAACCCACTCCGCGTGTTCGACAATCTGGACGAGAAGCCAGCGGCGGTTCAGCGGGTGCTGGGCGAGGCCCCTGTGATCGGGGAGGCGCTCTGCGCTGCCTGCAGGGACCACTTCGCCGCCGTTCGTCGTCAACTCGACGTGGTTGGAGTGGGCTATCGACTCGTGCCGACGCTTGTACGGGGCCTCGATTACTACACGCGGACCACGTGGGAGTTCGTCGAGCCCGGTCGGGGCGCTCAGAGCGCACTCTCGGGTGGAGGTCGGTACGACGGCCTCGTCGAAGAGATCGGCGGTCCGCCAACGCCCGGTGTCGGATTCGGCGCAGGAATCGAACGGCTCGTACTCGCTCTGGAAGAGGCCGACGTCAGCATCCCTCCGCCGGTGATCGACGTCTTCATCGCGGCGGACGACGATGCACCGCACGAGCGGATCGCGCGTTGGCTCACCGAGCTGCGCGGACGAGGCGTATCGTCCGATGCCGATTACGCCGGGAGGTCCCTCAAGGGTCAGTTGACTCAGGCCGCGCGACTCGGCGCGTCGACGATCGTCGTCGCGCGTTCCGGCGGCGCGTCGATCCGTCGCGCGGGGGCTCCCGATGAGGAGGTCGCACTCGATGAGGTCGTCGAGAGAGTGACTGCATGACCTGGCGCGACGTCATGTGCGGCGATCCGCGTGCGGACGACGTCGGGCGGACGCTGACACTTTCTGGCTGGGCGGCGCGCCGGCGTGACCACGGAGGTCTCGTCTTCGTCGATCTCCGAGACCGCTCGGGGTTGATGCAGCTCGTCGTCAATCCGGAGCGCGCCCCGGCGGCAGCCGAGCTCGCGAAGGAGATTCGGAACGAGTTCGTCCTCCGGGCGATCGGGCAGGTCGTCGCCCGAGCTCCCGAAGCCGTCAACCCGAAGATGCCGACCGGAGATGTCGAGCTCCAGGTGGACGAGCTCGAGATCGTCTCGCGCTCGACGCCGCTGCCGTTCCAGCTCGACGAGGAAGGCGTCGACGAGACGCTACGCCTGCGGTATCGGTGGCTCGACCTGCGCCGCGAGAAGCTCCAGCGGAACATCGCCCTTCGCGCGCGTCTCGTCTCGACGATCCGACGGGTCATGGAGTCGGCCGGATTTCTGGACATCCAGACGCCGCTCCTGTTCAAGCCGACTCCGGAGGGAGCGCGCGACTTCGTCGTCCCGAGCCGCCTGCAGACCGGCCGGTTCTTCGCGTTGCCGCAGAGCCCTCAGATCCTCAAGCAGCTGCTCGTCATAGGCGGGTTCGATCGCTACTACCAGATCGCGATCTGCTTCAGGGACGAGGATCTGCGCGCGGATCGCGTCCAGGAGATCACGCAGCTCGACGTCGAGATGGCGTTTCCCGACACCGAGTTCATCTTCGCCCTGATGGAAGAGATGTGCCGCGAGGTCTGGCTCGAAGGCGTGGGTGTGACGCTCGATCCCCCGTTTCGACGCATGACCCACGCGGACGCGATGCTCCGCTTCGGCACGGACAAGCCGGACCTGCGGTACGGGCTCGAGATCCAGGACGCGACCGTCGTCACGCGTGACTCCGAGTTCGGCGTCTTCGCCAACGCAAGTGCGGTGCGCTTCCTCGAGGTGCCGCGCGTGTTTTCCCGCGCCGATCTGACTCAGCTGGAGGAGCTCGCGGCGCAGTGGGGGGCGAAGGGGCTGGCCTACCTGATCGTGGACGATTCAGGTGACGTGCGCTCGCCGATCGCCAAATTCCTGTCTGAGCGCGAGCTCGAAATCTTTCGATCGACGCCGGGCTCCACCGTGCTCTTCGGCGCGGATGAGCCGGACCGAGTTGCCCGTGTTCTCGGCGCGCTGCGCGAGCATCTCGGACGAGCTCTCGGGCTCATCGACGACGCTGCACTCGAGTTCGTTTGGATCACCGATTTCCCGATGTTCGAGTGGTCCGAGGATGACGGCCGCTGGGGCGCGAAGCACCATCCCTTCACGCGTCCGTCCCGAGCGTGGGAGGACGGTTTCGATCGTGATCCTGGTGCCGCGCTGGCGCTCGCGTACGACCTCGTCGCCAATGGGAACGAGATCGGCGGCGGGTCGCTTCGAATCCACGAGCCTGCGTTGCAAGCGCGCGTCTTCGAGGTTCTGCAGCTCACCCAGGAGGAGCAACGAGCGAAGTTCGGATTCTTGCTCGATGCGCTCGCGATGGGAGCGCCGCCTCACGGTGGCATCGCGTTCGGGATCGATCGGATGATGATGGTTCTGGCTCGGGAACCCAACCTCAGGGACACGATCGCCTTTCCGAAGAACCAGGCCGGAGTCGATCCAATGAGCGGTGCGCCTTCGGAGTTGGGAGAGGATCAGCTCGCGGA
>DATFEK010000112.1:0-5437 GCA_035251305.1 Gaiellaceae bacterium
CGCTCCAGGCACTCGACAGGCTTCGTACGGACCTCGGCCTGCACCGGCTCGACAGACGGCCGTGGCAGCTCCCCGGCGCGGGCGGGTTCGACCAGATCGTCCTGCCGAAGAGCCTCGACGCGCACGTGCGCGAGCACCTCCTGCACCTGTACGGAAGCCTCGCGGCGGAGGTGCTCGCTCCCGCAGCCGAGGATCCTTCGCTCCTCGAGCGCCTGCACCCCGACGGTCCGGACATCGAGGCCCAGGTCCGCTACGCGCTTACGCACGAGTGGGCGCGCAGCGCGGACGACGTCCTGCGGAGACGAACGACGTGCTTCTACCGCGGTCTCGTCGACGACGCGCTCCACGATCGGGTGGAGCGCGTCCTCTCCTCAGGGTTCGGGCGGGCTAGCCTCTAGCTCCACATGGGAGCCGTTCTCCAGTGGGTCGTGATCACGCTCGCCGTGATCGGGGCGATCGGAATCGTCGCGGCGATCTGGGAGGAGCTCGGTCCCCGCATCCGGCGCGACGAGGGCTGGGACCTCGACGGCGAGCTCGGGAGTGACGACGTGCGTAGAGCCGCGGCCGAGCTGGAAGCCGAGTTCGATTGGTGGCAGATGAGCGTCGAGGCCCTGGAGGTACAACCGGCGTTCGAGCGGACCGTGGCCGCCCTCGCGGACGACGACACACCGGTCGACGACGTCGTCCTGCTGAGCCGCGACAGCGACGGCTGGGTCGCGTCGATGGCGCTCGCGGCTCTCGCCGAGCGCGACGACGTTCCCGGGGAATGGATCGCCTGGGCAAAGCGAAATCCTGCTCGGCCGTCCAACTGCGAAGACACCCTGCTCCTCCGTGCACTCGCAAAGCACGCCGTGACACCCGTGATCGGCTCGGTCCTGCCCGCGCTCGAGTCGATTCGACACGAGCTCGTCGCAGAGTTCGTGAGCGATCGCATTGCCTCGGGCGAAAACGTCGACATCGATACATTCGCAAAGGTCTCGCCCGAGAACATCGACGCCCTCGAGTCGTTCGTCGATCGCTTCGAGGCCGAGCTCGGGCCCGCGTTTCGGGCGAGCTTCGAGAAGTGGCGGGCGCTGCGACAGTTGGGAGACGTCGGGAGGGTCTGGGAGCGGCCGTTCGACGACCCGCCTGCTCTTCTCGCCGGTCGACGGCGCGAGCTCGTGGAGCTCGTCGTCTCGGCGCTCGAGCAGACACCTCCGCGATCGGTGCTCCTCGTGGGCGAGCACGGAGTGGGAAAGACAGCGCTGGCCCGCGTCGCGCTCGACTGGATCGACGACACGACGATCGTGTTCGAGACGACAGCGGCCCAGCTCAATGCCGGCGCCGTGTACATCGGCGAGCTCGAGGGTCGTGTCAAGACGCTCGTGGCGGCCGTCGCCGGACAGGGCGTGATCTGGGTGCTCCCGGAGCTCCAGGAGACGCTCTTCGCAGGGCAGCACTCCCGCAGCCCTTTGGGCTTGCTCGACGCGCTGCTGCCCCACATCGAGTCCGGGGCGATCACGATCGTCGGCGAGGTGACTCCCACCGCGGCGGAGCTTCTGGTCTCCGCGCGGCCGCGGGTGAAGAGCGCGTTCGAGATGGTACGCGTCCGCCCGCTCGACCAGGCCGACACGATCGCAGTCGCACGGCATGCGCTCGAGCACGATCCGCTCGACGTCGAGACCGACGACGAGACGCTCGCGGAGGCGTTCGAGCTCGCCCAGCAGTTCCTGCCGAGCATCGCACGGCCGGGAAACCTTCTGCGGCTCCTCCTGGCGACCGCCGCCGAGGCCGCCGAGCACGGCGCCCAGAGCTTCGACGGCCCCGACGTGCTCGCGACGCTCGCAGCGAGCTCGGGGCTGCCGCTCGCGCTCCTCGACCCGGCAGCACCGCTTCCCCTCGAGGAGGTGCGCGCGTTCTTCGCGCGGCGCGTGCTCGAGCAGCCGGAGGCCGTCGACTGCATCGTCGAGCGCATCGCGATGGTCAAGGCGGGTGTCACCGATCCTACCCGGCCGCTCGGCGTGTTCCTCTTCGTCGGGCCGACGGGCACCGGCAAGACCGAGATCGCCAAGGCGCTCGCGGAGTTCCTGTTCGGCTCGGCGGACCGGCTCGTCCGCCTCGACATGAGCGAGTACCAGACGCCTGAGTCGTTCGACCGGCTGCTCTCGGACACGGCAACCGACGCGCACGGCGCAGCGTTGATCTCGTCGATCCGGAAGGACCCCTTTGCGGTGATCCTGCTCGACGAGTTCGAGAAGGCTGCGCAGCCCGTTCTCGACCTCTTCCTCCAGGTCTTCGACGACGGACGGCTCACCGATCTCCAGGGCCGCGTCGTCGACTTCCGCCGCAGCGTGATCGTGCTCACGTCGAACGTCGGCTCGCCCCTCGTGCGGGGTCCGAGCGTCGGGTTCGAGCCTCCCGAGCACTCGTTCTCGAGCGCCGGCGTCGAGCGTGCGGTTCGTGCCTCGTTCCGCCCGGAGTTCGTCAATCGGCTCGACCGGATCGTCGTCTTCCGCCCGTTCGAGCGTTCCGCCATGCGAGCGCTGCTCGACAAGGAGCTGGCGGACGCTCTCGCTCGACGCGGGTTGCGTGGGCGGCCGTGGGCCGTCGAGATGGACGACTCAGCGTATGCCTTCCTGATCGAGAAGGGTTTCAGCCCCGAGCTCGGCGCCCGCCCGCTCAAGCGCGCTCTCGAGCGCTACCTCCTGGCGCCGCTCGCAGCAGCCATCGTCGAGCAGGCCGTTCCGGACGGCGACCAGTTCCTGTTCATCACAGCGACCGGCGGCGATCGCATCGAGGTCACATTCGTCGATCCCGATGTCGAGGAGCAGCGAGCCGAGGATGCGGAGGAACCCGCCAAGCTCGACCTCCCCGCCCTGCATCGCTCGCCTCGCGGGGACGAGGCGTCTGTGGCGTTCTTGCAGGCGGAGCTCACCCGGATCGTTCGAGCCGTCAGGGCATTAGAGGAGCGCAAGAGTCGGGCCCTCTCCACCATGTCCGAGCCCGGGTTCTGGGATCGCTTGGACCGCTTCTCGATCCTGGCCGATGCCGAGTACCTCGACCGGCTCGACGCAGCCACGCGAACCGCTGAGCGGCTAGGTGTGCGCGTCGCCAGGAGCGTCAGGCCCGACGGGCGAGCGAACTCCGAGCTCGTCGAGCTCCTCTCCGGCCGGTTGTACGTGCTCGACCGCGCCCTCGCCGGCGTCGCCGCCGGCGCGCCGACGGACGTCCTCGTTCACCTACGCGCCTCGGGCACGGATCCGGGCGCCGAGGCCGAGCCGTTCGCGGCGCTCCTCGCCGAGATGTACGTGGCCTGGGCCGAGGATCGAGGGATGCATGTCGACCGGCTGGACGCGCCGTCGGGAGAGCACCTACTCTCGATCTCGGGGCTCGGATGTGGAGAGATCCTCGCTCTCGAGTCCGGTCTCCACGTCCTGGAACAGGTGGACGAAGAGCGCGACGGAGCGAAGGTCGTCGACCGCGAGCACGTCCGCGTGCTCGTGCTCCCGCGCCCCGAGGGGCCCGAGGCCGGGGCTGGCTCGCTCACGCGCCTGTCTCTGCACAGGGTCGAAGAGGCGGGGCCGTCCACGGTCGTCGTCAGGCGCTACCGCCCGGGCCGCGCGCCATTGGTGCGCGACAGCGTTCGTGGATACCGGACCGGCCGCCTCGATCGGATTCTCGCGGGCGACTTCGACCTGTACGGCGACGCGCAATCCGACCGGTAGAGTCCTCGCGCGTGAGGGTCGAGATCTTCTACTGCCCCACCTGAAGCGGGTACGACACACGGGCCGCGAGTCTCGCGGCCGAGATCGAGTCCAAGACGGGCGCCCAAGCGAAAGCCATACCTGGCGGACACAGCCAATTCGACGTCCTCGTGGACGGTGAGCTCGTCTTCTCCAAGCACGCGGTCGGCCGGTTCCCCGAAGACGGCGAGATTCTCACAAGGCTCGCGGCTACTGGCTAGTCCTCGTTGCCTTTGTCACGGCCACGACCTTTGCCCTTTCCTTTGCCACGACCTTCCTCGTCGGCGTCGCCGCACGTCGCTTCCCACTCGCTCCGGAGCCGGTCGATCTCGGAGCGCTCGCCCTGAATCCTCTCGGAGCGGTCGAGCAGGCCGATGACACCGTCGCAGCGTCCGAGCGCGAAGCGCGAGAAAGCGAGGTTGTAGCTCGCGTACGCCTCGGTGAGCGAGCCGGAGCCGCGGAGCGCGAGCACTGCGTCGCGGAGGAACGGTAGAGCGCCTCCGTAGTCGCCAGCCTGCATCCGAGCAAAACCGGCGTCGTTCAGGTCGGCGCCGCTCGGCGCGGCGGGCGCGGGCGCCTCGGCTTGGGTCGTGGGCGAAGACGTCGTCGTCGCCTGAGAGCTCCCCGCGGGACGCCGCGTCTGAGACCCAGCGTCCCTCGTCGCGTCGAGCAACGCGGCGGTCGCGATCCCGGCAGCCAGGACCACGACCCCGACAAGGGTGAGCGCGGCGCCGTTGGACCGACGCCGAGTTCGGCGGACGGGCGGCGTTGGAAGCACGCGCTTCGTGGGCGTGTCGGCCGCGGGGAGGAGAAGGGTGGGCGTCTGCGCTCCATGGGCGGGCTCGGAACGTCCGTCGACGGACGCGAAGGCGGCCCGGATATCGGCGACGAGCTCACCGCAGGTCGCCGGGCGAGCGGCAGGATCCTTCGCCAGCGCGCGCTCGAACACAGCGTCGACCGAAGGAGGGAGCGAGGAGTCGAGCGCGGTCGCGCTCGGCACGTCGGCGTGGAGATGCGCGAACGCCTGCGTGGCGGGCGTGTCGCCTGCGAACGGGCGCCGGCCGGTGAGCAGCTCGAACGCCACGACGCCGAAGCCGTACCGGTCGCTCGCCGGGGTCGCGGGCTCGCCCCGCGCCTGCTCGGGGGAGAGGTACCCGGCCGTACCCAGAACCATCCCCGGGAGCGTCAACGTGTCGAAACCCGTTGCCGACGCAATCCCGAAGTCCGAGACACGCACGCTCCCGTCCCGGTCGAGCAGGAGGTTCGCGGGCTTCACGTCCCGATGCACGATCCCGTGAGCGTGAGCGTGATCGAGCGCTGCAGCCGTCTGCGTCAGCCATTCGAGAGCCTGCTCCCGGGTGACCTGTCCACGCTCGAGACGATCGAAGATGGAGCCGCCGTCCAGGTACTCCATCACGATGAGCGGCCGCCCGCGATGCTCCCCGACGTCGAAGACGGTCACGACGTTACGACGACCTGAGAGGCGCGCGGCCGCCAACGCCTCGCGCTGGAACCGGGCCCGGGACTCCGGCTCGCGCGCGAAGCGGCCCGAGAGCAGCTTCACCGCGACAGTCCGCTCCAGCACGGAGTCGGTCGCACGGTACACCTCTCCCATTCCCCCGCGCGCGACGAGCGTCGGCGCGGAGTATCTCTTCGGAAGCACGTTCGTGGCGATCCCGAAGTAATACCCGCACCGGCGGGTCTCGACACGCCCT
>DATFEK010000004.1:0-3728 GCA_035251305.1 Gaiellaceae bacterium
TCCGCGAGAAGCATGTCCTTCGTGTAGATGAGGTCGTCGCGCGAGTACTCGGCGATCTCGAACTCGTTGCCGAGCGTGATCGCGTCGAAGGGGCAGGCGAGCTCGCAGTAGCCGCAGAAGATGCAGCGGCTCATGTTGATCTCGTAGATCCGCGCGTAGCGCTCGCCCGCGGAGACGCGGTTCTCCGCGGTGTTCTCTTCCGCGACGACCCGAATGCAGTCGGCGGGGCACGCGGCGGCGCAGAGCGAGCAGCCAACGCACTTCTCGAGCCCGTTCTCGTGCTTCCAGAGCCGGTGACGGCCGCGGAAGCGCGGGTACACCGGCCGCTTGTACTCGGGGTACTGCTGCGTTATCGGCTTCCGGAAGATCTGGCGGAAGGTGACCGCGAAGCCCTTGAGGGTGTCGGCTGGTTGAGGCATCAGAGCGCAACCACCAGGATCGCCGTGACCACCGCGTTCACGGTCGCCACGGGCAGGAGGATCTTCCAGCCGAAGCGCATCAGCTGGTCGTAGCGGAGCCGCGGTAGCGTCGCTCGCATCCAGATGAAGACGAAGAGGAGCAGCGCGAGCTTCCCGACGAACCAGAGCGGCCCCGCCCACGAGGGGCCGTCCCAACCGGGACCATGCCAGCCGCCGAGGAAGAGGGTCACGCAGAGGCCGGAGAGCGTGATGAGGTTGATGTACTCGGACATCGAGTAGAGGCCGAACCGCATCCCCCCGTACTCCGTGTGGTAGCCGGCGACGAGCTCCTGCTCGGCCTCGGGGAGGTCGAATGGCGCGCGTGCCGTCTCTGCCGTGCCGGCAAAGAGAAAGACCACGAGGCCAACGAACTGCGGCACCGCGTACCAGACCGTGTCGGACTGCGCCGCGACGATCTCGGTGAGCGACAGCGACTCCGCCATGATCACGACTCCGAGGACGGAGAGCGCGAGAGACACCTCGTACGACACGAGCTGCGCGCAGGTCCGCATCGAGCCGAGGAGCGCGTACTTCGAGTCGGACGCCCAACCGCCGACGATGAACCCGTAGACGCCGACGGAGCCGATCGCGAAGATCAGGATCAGCGCGATGTCGAGATCGGCTACCTGACCGGGGATGTAGACGCCGCCGATCTCCCAACCGGGACCGAACGGGATGACCGAGAAGGTCGTGAGCGCCGTGAACGCGGCGAGGAACGGTCCGAGGACGTAGAGCCAGTCGATCGCGGCCGTCGGCTGAAAGCTCTCCTTGTTCAGCAGCTTGAGGAGATCCGCGATCGGCTGCAAGAGACCGTACGGCCCCGCCCGGTTCGGCCCGTAGCGCAGCTGCATCCGCCCCATCACCTTCCGCTCGGCGAGCGTGAGATACGCGAAGGTGACCATCACGAGGTTGATGACCACGAACGCCTGAACGAGGCTCACGTACCACTCGACGTTCATCAGGCCCGCACAACCTCCACCGCGGCATGCAGATCGGCGGCGTGCTCCTCGGCGATCCGTGCGACCCCCTCGACGAGCCTGCGATTCACCCTCGCCCGGAGCTCGACCGAGGTGCCGTTCGAACGAACGAGGACGACGTCACCTGACGCGATTCCGCGCCTCTCGGCGTCCACGGTCGCGATCTCGACCTCCGGTCGAGGTCGCTGGAAGTCGAGCTCTGGCACGCGCTCGACCGTCGGCCCCGAGAACAGCGGTCGATAGCGGTGCAGACGCAACGCGCCGACGTAGTGCTCGTCCGAGAAGGTGGGAAGCGTTGACGACGTCGGCGTCGCCGGCTCGGGCGCCTCGTACTCGTGCCGAGCCGGAAGCGGTGCGTGGAGGCCGATCTCGTCGAGTGAGAGATCGCGGAAGAGGTGTCCGGCGAGCTCCCGGAACACTCCGGTGGCTTGCTGCGCGAGCTCGACGTCGAAGCGGGCGGCGAGCTTCGCGATCCAGGCGAGCTCGTCCGGACAGGGGGGTAGCACAGCGCGGCGCACGCGCTGCACACGACCCTCCACGTTCAGCGTGGTGCCCTCCCGCTCGAGCGCCCCGGTCGCGGGGAGAATCAGATCCGCCCAACCGCCCGCGAGGTCGTGGAACATCGTCAGCACGAGCGTCCGCTCCGACTGCTCGGCGAGGGCGCGTACGCTGGGATCAGCAGCCGCGCCGTCGCCAGAGACGACCAGCAGCTTGATCGGCTCGGGATTCGCCTCGTCCGCGTCCGCAGCGGCCGACCAGGCCGCCGCGACACCGAGCGCATTGGCTGTGGCGGGCAGGTGGAACGCGCCGCTGCCCGGCTTGTCGCCGAGTCCGAGCGCGTACGCCAGCTCCGCGAGGCGTGCGCCACCCCCGCCTCCCGGGCCCGACCAGACGAGGACCGCCCGCTCGGCCGCGCGCAGTTTCCTCCCGAGTGCGTTGCGGGAACCCGCCAGCTCGGCGCAGAGCGTCGCGGCACCTCCCGGCTCGGTCGACACGTCACCCGTGGGCGAGCACACGGCGACCTCGGCACCATGCCGCGCGGCCTCTCGGATCCAGAGATCGACGATCGGAGCGCGCTCGACGACCGGGTCGTCACCGACGACGACGACGATCTCGGCCTCTCCGATCGCGCTCAGAGGCAGACGGAACGCCTCTAGTGCGCTCGACGTCGCCTCCGGCATGACGGCCGAGTGCGCACCGAGCCCCTCACGCAGCAAGCGCCCCAGCGCGTACGCGATCTCGGTCGTCTCCGATCCGGAGAGCGCGGTGACGACTGCGTCGCCGGCCTCGCGCAGCAGCTCCTCCGCGAAATCGAGCGCGGCGTCCCAGGTGATCTCTTCGAGACCCTTGGGCCCTCGGCGCAACGGCGACGTCACCCGATCCTCCGCGCGCAGGTGCGGGTACGTGAAGCGCCCTTTGTCGCAAAGCCAACCGCGGTCGATCTCGGGATGGTTGCGAGAGAGGATCCGCTTGACCTTTCCCTCCCGGATCGTGGCCGACACGTTGCAGCCCACGGGGCACGCCGTGCAGACGGTCGGCACGTTCTGGATGTCCCAGGGCCTCGCCTCGAACCGGTACAGCGTCGAGGTGAGGGCGCCGACCGGGCAGAGCTCGATCACGTTGCCGGAGAACGGGGAGCGGTACGGCTCGTCTTCGAACGTCGCGATCTCGGTACGCGCGCCCCGGTTGCGCGCGATCAGCTGGCCGTCTTCGGCGACCTCCTCGGAGAAGCGCGTGCAGCGGTAGCAGAGGATGCAGCGCTCCCGGTCGAGCGCGATGAGCGGCGACACCGGGATCGGCTTGTCGACCGTGAGCTTCGGCAACGTCATCCGCGTGTTGCCGGGCCCGTACCGAAACGCGAGATCCTGCAGCGGGCACTCGCCGCCCTTGTCGCAGACCGGGCAGTCGAGCGGGTGGTTCACGAGGATGAACTCGAGCGTCGCCTCCTGTCCCTCTGCTGCCGTGGCCGACGTCGCGGCGGTCTTGATGACCATGCCGTCCTGGACCGTGAGCGTGCACCCCGCCTGCAGTTTCGGCATGCCCTCGATCTCGACGAGGCACATGCGGCACGCGCCGACCGGCGGCCCGAGGCGGGGCTCGTAGCAGAACACCGGGATCTCGATGCCGGCCGCCTGGGCCGCTTCCACGAGTCCCATGCCTTTCGGCACGTCGACCGGGCGGTCGTCGACCGTGACGGAGACGAGCTCAGGCATGTGCGTGCTCGCGCCCGTGGTGCTCGTGCATCGCCGACGGCGCGAGAATTCGCTCGAGCGACGATTCGCCTTCGAAGGGG
>DATFEK010000010.1:0-2120 GCA_035251305.1 Gaiellaceae bacterium
CCTCTCTTCCTCTTCTCGGTGCTCTTCGGGCTGTCGATGGATTACCAGGTCTTCCTGCTCAGCCGGATCAAGGAGCGGTACGAGCAGACGCGCGACACGACCGATGCCGTGTCGTTCGGAGTCTCCTCGACCGCACGAATCATCACGGGGGCGGCCCTCATCATCGTCGCCGTCTTCTCGGGGTTCGCCCGCGGCGACCTGATCATGTTCCAGCAGATGGGGTTCGGCGTGGCGGTCGCGCTATTGATCGATGCGACCGTCATTCGCTCGGTGCTGCTTCCGAGCGCGATGAAGCTGCTCGGCGACGCGAACTGGTACCTGCCGCGGTGGCTTCACTGGCTACCCCGCCTCGACGCGGAGAGATCGTCCGCGGCGCCGCGCTCGCTCGAGCCCACGAAGGCGTAGACGTCCGGTACTGGGGTCAGACCCGTGGGGCCTGACCCCACGCCTCTCTCCGGTGGACGGGGTCAGACCCGTGGGGTCTGACCCCGCCCCATAAGGCGTAGACGTTCCGGTAGCTGGGGTCAGACCCGACGGGTCTGACCCCGCGCCTGCTACGGCGCTTTGTGCGCTCCTTCCGCGCTGGTACGGTCGCCGCGTGCCGAGAGAGGACGCTCCGCGCTACGCGCCACCCGACGCGCTTGCGGCGCCCCGATACACGGGTGTGAGGACGTTCGGGCGTTGCCCGCTCGCCACGGGCGCCGACGGGGTGGACGTCGCGGTGCTCGGAGTTCCGTTCGACACGGGGACGACGAACCGGCCCGGAACGCGGTTCGGCCCCGAGGCGGTTCGCTCGGCGTCGCTGATGCTGCGGCCGTACAACCCCGTTCAGGACGCTCACGTCTTCGGTCGGCTCAGCGTCGCGGATCTCGGAGACGTGGAGGTCACGCCGGGCAACGCGGAGCGTACGGTGGGGCAGATCGCGGAACGCCTGGAGCCCATCGTTCGCTCGGGCGCGCGGACCCTGTGCCTCGGCGGAGACCACACGATCGTCCTCGGCGAGCTCAGGGCGCACGCTGCCGTGCACGGACCTCTCGGCCTCGTGCTTCTCGACGCGCATGCCGACGTCTGGGATCGGTATGTCGGAGAGCGCTACTACCACGGCTCGCCGTTTCGGCGTGCGCTCGAGGAGGGACTTCTCGACCCGAGCCGGTCACTCCTCGCCGGCGTGCGCGGATCGCTCTACGGCCCCGACGACGCGTCGATGCCGGAAGAGCTCGGGTTCGAGGTGATTCCCTGCGAAGAGCTCGTGGCTTTCAGCCACGCGGAGTACGGTGCGCGCGTTCGCGAACGCGTGGGCGAGGGGCCTCTCTTCCTGTCGTTCGACATCGACGTCCTCGACCCCGCGTTTGCGCCCGGTACGGGGACGCCGGAGGCCGGCGGTCTCTCGACGCGTGAGGCGCTTGGACTCGTGCGGGCGCTTCGCGGTCTTCGGTTCTCCGGATACGACGTCGTCGAGGTGAGCCCGCCGTACGACGGGCGCGGTACGCCGACTGCAGTCGCGGCCGCGAACGTCGCCTACGAGCTTCTGACGCTCGACGTGCTCGCGGATGACTCGTAGTACCCGCCGCGTCGGGACCCTCGTCCTGACGGTTGCAGCATTCGCGTACCTCGCCTGGAAGATCGAGCTCGGGACGACGCTCGACATCCTCGCGGACACGAACCTCGCCTGGTTCGTGCTCTCGTTCGCGATCATGGTGCTCACGGTTCCGGTGCTCGCGCTTCGCTGGGGCTGGCTGCTGGACGCCCATGCGATTCGCGAGCGGCTTTCGTGGATGACGCGCGCGTACTTCGTCGCGTACACCGCGGGTCAGTTCCTGCCGACGGCGATCGGCGGCGACGCCGTCCGTATCGTCGAGACGGCGCGACGCCACCCTGGTCGAACTGCTGTCGTGACGGGCACCGTCGTGCTCGAGCGCGGACTCGGCGGGGCGGCGACCGTCCTCCTCGGCGCCGTCGGATTCCTCCTCTCGATCGGGGAGTTCGACGTGAGCGCGTACCTGTGGCTCGAGGGGGTCTTCGTGTTCGGGACGATCCTGCTCGGGTTCCTGTTCTTCGCACGCTCTGCCCGGCCGCTGCTGAGACGTGCCCAGCCGCTGCTCGAGCGCTTCCGGCTCGCC
>DATFEK010000041.1:0-2148 GCA_035251305.1 Gaiellaceae bacterium
GTGGCGGGGCGAATCGGGACCTTCGTCGCCGAGCTGAACGTCTTCTTCAGCCGGTATCACGCCGCGACGTACGGATGGGACGGAGCTCCGATCCACGACGCAGTCGCAGTTGCGCACGTCATCCGCCCGGGGCTGGTGGAGTCGAGGCATCGCAACGTCGAGGTCGAGCTCGAGTCGGAGCTGACCCGCGGGCGGACCGTCGTCGACCTCTGGAATCGCACGGATCGCGCGCCGAACGCGCACGTCGGCGTCGATCTCGACTCGGACGCCTTCTTCGATCTGCTCGTCGAGCGGATAGCGAGGCTGGGATAGCCTCCGGCCGATGACCGATCACGTCGTCGTCTTCGTGGAGGTCCCGTCCGGCTCGCGGAACAAGTACGAGCTCGACGACGAGCTCGGCGCCGTCGTCCTCGACAGGAGGCTCTTCACCTCGATGGCGTACCCGGCGGACTACGGATTCATCGAGGGGACGATGGGCGGAGACGGCGATCCGCTGGACGCGCTCGTGCTCGTCGGCGATCCGACGTTCCCAGGCTGCCGGATCCGCGCTCGCATCGTGGGCGTCTTCCACATGGCCGACGAGAAAGGGCCGGACGAGAAGATCATCTGCGTCCCGCTGAAGGATCCGGCCTGGATGCGGATCTCCGACGTCCACGACATCCCGGCTGAGCTGCGCAACGAGATCGAGCACTTCTTCCAGGTGTACAAGGATCTCGAGGAGGCGAAGGTCGAGACGCTCGGCTACGGGAACCGCGCGGACGCCGAGCGCGTCGTCGACGAGGCGCGAGCTCGGGCGACCGCATAACACCTTGTGGCTCTGAGCCACAAGGGCAGTAGTTGGGTGGGTCTTCGCGGAGGAGCGGGTCTCCGGACGACGAATCGACCGTCATGGCTGCCCGGAGGAAGAAGCGGCCGCTTCGGCCGCGCGTCCCCTCGCGCGTGAAGAAGCGGACACGGCGCCGCTCGCGCTCACAGCACGAGAACGAGCTGCTCGGGCTCGCGCTCGTCGCCCTCGGCCTGGTCTTCTCGGCAATCCTCTACCTCGGCCTCGACGGCGGCGCCGTCGGCTCCTGGCTGGCGCACGCGCTCGAGGACGTCATGGGCGACGCGGCGTACGTGCTTCCCGCCGTGCTCCTTGCGCTCGGTGGGCTGCTGCTCGCACGAAGCGAGCTCCTCGACGTCCGGCCGTTCCGGCTGGGCGTCGGCGTCGGCTTCCTCGGCCTCGCGACGCTGCTCGGCAAGGACTCGGGGGGCTGGATCGGGATGGCCATCGGCGGCACTCTCGCCGCGCTCATCGGCGAGACGGGAGCGGCGATCGTGGGCGGCGCACTCCTCCTCGCGGGACTGCTCCTCGTGACGGGCGCCTCGACCGGAGCGATCCTCCGGCGTACGGGTCACGTCGTGAAGCGAGCGGGCACGGAGGCGAGGCGCGCATTCGACTGGGTATCGAGCGAGTCCCAGACCGGCGAGGACGTCGTGCTTCCGCCCGAGCCCGTGGCAGTGCCCTCCCGCCGTGTGCTCGACGGGGCCGAGGCGTATCCGGACATCGTCGGCGGAGCACCGTCCGGAGCGCCGCCACCCCTCGTTCCCGAGGAGCCCGAGCTCGAGTTCGCGAGCGTCGAGTCCGTCTTCGAGACCTCACAGGAGCATACGGAGTACCGGCTCCCGGATCGCTCGCTCCTGCGTGCTTCGCCCGCGACGGCCGCGTCGAACGGCGACTCCGGCGCCCGGATCGCCGACCTGCTCGTTCGAACGCTCTCCGAGTTCGGCGTCGAGGCGACCGTCACCGGGCAGATCTCGGGCCCGCGGGTGACCCGCTACGAGCTTCAGCTCGCTCCCGGGACGAAGGTGTCGAAGGTCGCGGGGTTGAAGGACGACCTCTCGTACGCGCTCGCGACGACCGAGATCAGGATCCTCGCCCCGATTCCCGGAAAACAAGCGGTTGGCGTCGAGGTTCCGAACCTCTCACCGCGTCTCGTCACGCTCGGCGACATCTACGGCGACCTTCCCGCCACGGCGAGCCCGCTGGCCGTCTGGCTCGGCAAGGACATCTCGGGGAATGCGATCTGGACCGACCTCGCGCGCATGCCGCACCTCCTGATCGCGGGTACCACCGGGTCGGGGAAGTCAGGCTGCATCAACACGATC
>DATFEK010000065.1:0-8082 GCA_035251305.1 Gaiellaceae bacterium
TCGGGCTCGAGGCGGGCGACCTCGCTCACTCGCCGATCGAGAACTCGCGCGGAGACGTCGTCGGCGAGCTCCGCGTCACCGGATAGCCACCTCTCGTTAACAAAGTGGTCCTCTTCACATGCCGTCCGTTCCGGACTAGTATCCGCGCGCTTGGTGGTCGAGCCGGGGCGGCAGGCGGGCCGGCTCAGTGCATGTCGCAAGGTCAGTATCCGTTCGAGCGCGAAAGGAGAAAGCCCTGATCATGCTGTCCGTCGATATCGCTCTCCCCGAGGTCGAGGAGCTCCAGCGTCTCATCGAGCGGGGGCTCGAGAGAGGGTTTCTCACGTACGACGAGATCGTCTCCGGGCTCGACGAGGTCGAGCTCACGAAGGAGCAGGTCGAAGACTTCTACGCCTATCTGATCGACCACTCGATCGAGCTCGTGGAAGGTGTCGAGCACAAGGCGCTCCCTCACGAGGAGTCCGTACAGGCCGAGGACGTGAAGCTCGCTCCCAAGCTGTACCTCTCCGTCGAGCCGTCACTCGACTCGCTGCGGCTCTATCTGCGCGAGATCGGCAAGGTGCCGCTGCTGACCGCCGACCAGGAGATCTTCCTCGCGAAGCGCATCGAGCGGGGCGACATGGACGCCAAGCAGCACATGATCGAGGCGAACCTGCGCCTCGTCGTCTCGATCGCGAAGGGCTACCTCGGTCGCGGCTTGTCGTTCCTCGATCTCATCCAGGAGGGCTCGCTCGGGCTCATCCGGGCGGTCGAGAAGTTCGACTATCGCAAGGGGTTCAAGTTCTCGACCTACGCGACGTGGTGGATCCGCCAGGCGGTGACGCGTGCGATCGCAGACAAGGCCCGCACGATTCGTATCCCCGTGCACATGGTCGAAAAGCTGAACAAGGTCGTACACATCGAGCGCCAGCTCGTCCAGCGGCTCGGTCGCGAGCCCGAGCCCGAGGAGATCGCCGAAGAGCTCGAGATCTCCCCCGACGAGGTCCGCGAGATTCTCCGCATGTCGCAGATGCCGATCTCGCTCGAGAAGCCGATCGGCGAGGAGGACGACTCCTCGCTGGGCGACTTCGTTCCCGACGAGCAGGCCGAGTCGCCCTTCGACACGGCCTCCCTCTCGCTGCGGCGCGAGGACGTCGAACTCGCGCTCTCCGCGCTCCCGGAGCGCGAGCGGCGCGTGATCGAGCTGCGGTACGGCCTCGACGGTGCGCAACCGTGCACGCTCGAGGAGGTCGGGCAGGCGTTCGGCGTGACCCGCGAGCGAATCCGCCAGATCGAGAACAACACGCTGAAGAAGCTGGAGTCGCTTCCGGAGGCGCAAGGGCTGAAAGACTGCGTCTGACGAGTGGGGGTCAGACCCGTGGGGTCTGACCCCGGAACGTGTGAGCCTGACGACTAGTGGGGTCAGACCTCACGGGTCTGACCCCGACCTGCCACACCCGCCGAGCTCGTCCCAGCCGAGCACTGGGGTCAGACCCCACGGGTCTGACCCCGACCTGCCACCCGCCGAGCTCGTCACAGGCGCGGGTGGGACGCGGCACTTCGGCTAGGCGGGAAGGAGCTCGGCATCCGCGAGGGCGGTGAGCGCGCGCTCGCGGATCTCGCTCCCGATGAGAGAGACGTCAGCGCCGAACGGCGCATAGGCGACGACGTTCAGCCAGGCGATTCGGTCACTGAGCTCCCCGACCTGGACGTCGAGGTCGAGCTCGGCGCCGTGGGGCGTTTGCGAGGCGGCGTCCAGCGCGATGCGTCGCGCGTCGGCCAGACCTGCGCCGAGCCGTACCGGAAGCTTGACCGTCACGAGACGCCGAGGGTCGTTCACGGAGCGGTTCACGAGCGTCGTGGACACCATCTTCGTGTTGGGCACGAAGATCCTCCGACCCTCGTCAGTGGACAGCGCCGTATAGCTCAGAGAGATCTCGTCGACGATCCCGGTGTGCTCGTCGATGGTGATCCGGTCGCCGAGACGCACGGGTTGCGTGAAGGCGAGGAGCACGCCAGAGCCGAGGTTCCCGAGCGGTGTCGTCAGCGCGAGCCCGGCGATCACAGCGAGCACGGCGCTCGACGCGAGGAAGGCGCTCGCGACCTGTTGCGTCGCGGGGAACGCCGAGAGGACGCTCCACGCGCCGAGGAGGCCGACGAGGGCAATGGCGAAACGGAGGAGGAAGCTGAAGGTGGTCCGACGTCGTGCTGCGACTGCCGGGTCCCGCTCGGCGAGCCGCCTCTCGTAGCGATCGAACGCGAATCGCAACGAGAACCGCACGGCGAGGAGTACCCCGACCCAGATGACCGCTGATACGAGTGCCTCGAGAAGGTTGCTGTCCACGTCGGGAAGTTCGGCGCCCGAGGCGCCGAGCCTGCCTTCGGGTCAGTCGCCGCCGAGGACGCGCGCCTTCGCCGAGGCGTACTCCGCGTCGGTCAGCTCGCCGCGCGCATGGAGGTCTGCGAGCGCGGCCAGGCTCGCAGTGACGTCCGTGAAGGGCGGAGGAGCGGTGGGCGTTGCAGTGGCCGCACGTCGATCGTCCCACCAGTCGCTCAGGCGCGTGCGCGCGTCCGCGATGAGCGCCGGTCCGTCGCTGTCGGGGAACTCGTGCAACGTCTGCCTTCGCATCAGCTCGATCCAGGTGGCGCCGAGCACCGCGACGAGGGCGACGAAGAGGAAACGGGCGAAGTCTGAGACCTGGCCGGTGAGGAGAAGGACGAGCGCCACGATCGCAAGTGCGCCGTATGCCCAGACCCTGACCCGGAGCCCCGGTGCGACCCAGCGACGCGTCGCCAGGGCTCGACGCCCCGGCCCGGCCAGCCACGAGGCGACGACGAACAGCACTCCCACCACGATCAACGCCCGGAACGACCCGCGCATGAGATCAGTCAGGATGTCCCACGCGTTCGAGGCGGCCCGCTGGTCGTCCTTGTGGGCGACGAGCGAGTCGACGAGGTAGTTCTGAGTGAGCCTCGCGGCGGTGAGGCCGACCACGCCGACCACGGCAAGGACGATTCCCACGCCCCGTATTGCCTTCCGGCGGTCGCTCGCGAGCCAGACTGCGAAGCCGAACGCGGCGAACGTGAGCAATGGCAATAGCCATGCGAGCGTCTTCAGGAGCTGAAAGCCGTCCTGTGCAGTGTCGAGCTGATCCGAGCGAAGGAGCACGATCCGCCCCGCGTCGGCCGGGAGCCTGTCTGCGACCTGCTCGCCGATGCCGATGCGCTCAGCGGCCTCGCGAATGATCTCGCGGAGATCGAGCGTCACCTCGCCTCCCTCGGTCGATGCGCGAGGCCCTCCGCCCTCGAGGACTTCGACGAGGGTCCTGTGCGCCTGTTCGACCGAGACCGCGAACAGCGTCTGTAGCGCGGGGCGCTCGAGCGCGCGATCGACGACCTCGTACGCTCCCTGGCGGAGCGCTGCGCTGGCCGGCCCCGAGAGCGACTTCACGTCGGAAGGGAGCCTTTCCTCGATGGCGGCCTCGACGTCGACGTTGGCGTACAGCTCGTCGACCGCGCGGGCGGCGACCGCACTCCGGATCGCGTCGTTCTCGAGCAGGCTCGAGCTCGTGTCGGTGAAGACGCTCGTATTGAGCGCGACCCGATCGATCCAGATGGCGAACGACGAGAGGAGCAGGAGCAGTCCGGCAACCACGAGCAAGACCCAGACGGCAATTGAACGGCCTCGTCTCCGCCGAGGCGCCGACGCGACGTTCGCCGAGCGTTCCGTGTCGCTCATTCCGGCGAGCCTACTGCCCCGCCCGAACCTCCGTCCCGCGACAGAAATGCGTCGTGGAGCGCGCGGACCGCACGCTCGACGTCGCTACGCGCGATCAGGCACGAGACCTTGATCGGCGAGGTCGAGATCAGTCGCAGGTTGATCTCCTGATCAGCGAGCGTGCGGAACATCCTGGCCGCGACTCCGGGGTGTGACCGCATGCCTGCGCCGACCAGCGAGACCTTCCCCAGGTCCGAGACCTCGTCGATCTCGAACGGCCCGATCGACCGCTGGGCGTGTTCGAGTGCGCGCCGCGTCGCCGAGACGTCCTCCTGTGGCACCGAGAACGAGAGCTCCGCCGACTCGTGCCCGACGTTCTGGAGGATCGTGTCGACGTTGACGTGCTCGGCGGCGACCGCCTCGAAGATCGTGGCTGCGACTCCGGGCCGGTCGGGGAGGCCGCGCAGGTCGAAGAGGACCTCGTCCTCGGCGTGTGTGACCGCCGACACGATCGGCTGCTCCATCCCTTCGGCCTCTTCGACCCAGGTGCCCGACTCGTCGGAGAACGTGGAGCGGGCGTGGATCGGGACATCGTGGTTTCGTGCGAGCTCGACCGCCCGCAGCATGAGTACCTTTGCGCCCGACGCCGCCATCTCGAGCATCTCTTCGTAGGAGACGACGTCGAGCTTGCGCGCCTCGGGCACGATCCGCGGGTCGGCGGTGAAGACGCCCGGGACGTCGGAGTAGATCTCGCACGATGCGCCCAGAGCGGCCGCGAGTGCCACGGCGGTCGCGTCGGTCCCGCCGCGACCGAGCGTCGTCACGTCCATCGTGTCTCGGGAGAAGCCCTGGAAGCCGGCGACGAGGACGATCCGTCCCCGATCGAGCGCCTCGACCACGCGAACCGGTGTGATCTCGCGGATCTTCGCCCTCGTGTGCACCGGGTCGGTGATGATCCCTGCCTGCGATCCGGTGAAGGAGACGGCCTCGTGGCCGAGGTCGTGCACCGCCATCGCCACGAGCGCGCATGCGATGCGCTCGCCGGTCGAGAGCAGCATGTCGAGCTCGCGCGGATGTGGTTGGGGAGAGACCCGGCCGGCGAGCTCGAGGAGCGCATCAGTCGTGTCGCCCATCGCCGAGACGGTCGCCACGACGCGGACGCCCCGCTCGCGCGCTTCGACGAGTCGCCGGGCGACGTGCTTGATCTTCTCCGGATCGGCGACCGACGAGCCGCCGAACTTCATGACGACGGTCTCGACCGCCGCCTCGTGTGCAGCGTGCATTCGTGGGATTCTGTCTGGCGACGCAGCTCGGCGCGCTGGAGTCGCGAGCCGGAACCGCGACCGTCGTCAGGCGAGGTCGATCGTCATCCCTTCGCGCGCGGCGAGTGGAGCGGGTGCACCGTTGCCGTCCCACAGCTCCGCGGCACGCTCCGTCAACCGGTCGACCTCGACGTCGGTGCGATCCGGATCGTGATGGAACAGCACAAGGCGGCCGGCGTTGGCCTTTCTCGCGAAGCCGACGGCGTGGGCGACGCTCGAATGGCCCCACCCGACGCGGTCCGGGTACTCGTCCTCGGTGAACTGGCTGTCGTGGAGGAGCACGTCCACCTCGTGGGCGAGCCCATGGCCGGAGACCCAGTCGGGCTCCAGCGCCGCAAGCTCGACGCCGAGGACGGGCTCGTGGTCGGGGATGAACGCGAGGGAGCGGCCTGCGTGCTCGAGCCGGAACCCGACCGTCGTGCCCGGGTGCGAGACCGGCTGCGCGAAGATCCGGATGCCGTCGAGCTCCCACGGCTCATCGGGGACGTCGTGGAACACCACGGTTGCCGGGATGTCGCCGAGGTCGACCGGGAAGAGCGGTGGCGAGAACGACCTGGCGATGCGCTCCTGCAGGGAGTGCACGGGTGAGGGCGGCCCCCAGATGTGAACCTCCCCCTCCGCCTGCCACAGCGGAGCGAAGAAACGAAGCCCTTCGAGATGGTCGAGGTGCAGGTGCGTGAGGAGCACGTGGATCTCGGCGCTCGAGCCGAGCGCGTCGCCGAGGCGCTTGATGCCGGTGCCTGCGTCGAGGATCACGGTCGACGCGTCGTCACACCGGACCTCGACGCAGGTCGTGTTCCCTCCGTACCGAACCGTCGACTCGCCCGGCGTGGGCATCGAGCCGCGGCATCCCCAGACACGCGCGACCACGCTACGAGCCGCCTTCCGGCCCGTCGCCCTCCCAGAAGAATGCGACCATGCCGACCACCTCAGTCGGATGGGAGAAGAGCGGGACAGCGGTTATCGAGATGACCCGGCGCTCCCCGTCGAGCCCGACGATGCGAACGCTGCGGTGTGCCGGACGGTGCTCGGCGAGTGCGATACCTCCCGGCAGGTCGGCGAGCGCCACAGGGGCTCCTTCGAGGTCCTCGACGCTGAAGAGAGACGACCACTCGGAGGCCGGCATGGCACCTGCTTCCGCATAGCTCCTTCCGAGGATGTCCTCCGCCGCTTCGTTGTAGAAGACGAGCTCGCCGTCCGCGTCGGCAATGAACGTCGCGGTTGCGAGCTGCGATGCGAGCTCCCGCGCGATGATCAGCGCGAGGTGCTTCTGGCGGCGAGTCGCCACGTCGTCCAACGTTAGACGACCTCTATCGTTGCCGCGTGCCGCGGAAGGTCATGCTGATCGGGCTCGACTGCGCCGAGCCCTCGCTCGTGCTCGAGCGGTGGCGCGACGAGCTGCCGACCATCGCGGGCCTCATGGAGCGCGGCACCTACGGCCGGCTCACGTCCGTGATCCCTCCCATCACCGTTCCGGCCTGGTCTTGCATGATGTCGTCGAAGACGCCCGGGGACCTCGGGGTCTACGGCTTCCGGAACCGCTCCGACCACTCATACGACGGCGGCTTCATCGCGATCTCGACCGCGATCAAGGAGCCACGCCTCTGGGATCTCGTGACGCGCGCGGGCGGCTCGTCGATCGTCCTTTCGGTGCCGGGGTGCTACCCGCCCCGGCCGCTCAACGGCGTCATGGTTGGATGCTTCCTCACCCCCTCGCTCGACAGCAGGTACACCTACCCGGCCGCGCTCCGCGACGAGATCGCCGAGGTCGTCGGCGAATACCTCTTCGACACGAAGGACTTTCGCACCGACGACAAGGCATACCTCCTCCGTCAGGTCTACGAGATGACGGACCGTCGCTTCCGGTTGGCCGACCACCTCCTGCAGGCGAAGCCGTGGACGCTCTTCGCGATGGTCGAGATGGGGCCTGACCGCATGCACCATGGCTTCTGGAAGTACATGGACCCGGAACACCGCAAGCACGAGCCGGGCAATGCGTACGAAGACTCGATCCGCGACTACCACCGGCACGTCGACAGCCTCATCGGCCGGCTGCTCGAGCACGCCGACGAGGACACCGTCGTGTTCGTCGTCTCCGACCACGGCGCGAAGCGGCTCGATGGAGGCATCCGCATCAACGAGTGGTTGCGGCGCGAAGGCCTGCTCGCGACCATCGCCGAGCCGAATGGTGTGTCGTCGCTCGGCGACGTCGGCGTCGACTGGTCGCGCACGACGGCGTGGGGAGAAGGTGGCTACTACGCGCGCGTCTTCCTCAACGTCGAGGGGCGGGAACCCGAGGGGACCATCCCGCCTGCGCAGTACGAAGCCGTCCGCGACGACCTCGCCCGCCGGATCGCTGCGATCCCCGACGACGCCGGCAACGCGATTCCGACAGCGGTGTACAAGCCGGAGGAGCTGTACGACGACCCGCAGGGCGTCGCGCCGGACCTCATCGTCGTCTTCGGCGACCTCTACTGGCGCTCGGTTGGGACGATCGGCGGCGGCGAGGGCATCCAGACGCTCGAGAACGACACGGGTCCCGACGACGCGAACCATGCGCAGGACGGTCTCTACGTCGTCGCAGGCCCCGGCATCGAGGCGCGCGGCAGTGCGGACGCGCACCTGCTCGACATCGCGCCGACCGTGCTCGAGCTGCTCGGCATCGAGGAGCCACCCGGAATGCGTGGCGGGAGCCTCCTCGCGATGCTGTCAGCCGGCTAGATCCTCGAGCCTGCAAGGTGGCTGTGCTTTCGCGGCCGACGCCGTCGTCGATCCGTCTGATACCAGGCGCATCATCGACCCGCTTGGAGCCTCACCCCTCGGAACGGAGTAGCCGATGTTCGCCCGGCTGAGCGGCCTCGAGCTCGGCCTGATCCTGTTCGGAATCGTCCTCGGGACGACGCTGGTGGGGTCGTTCCTCGGGCAAAGGCTCCGCGCGCATGCCGACACGTTGCGCGAGCCCTTCGGCGTCCTCCAGGCGGCACTGCTCGGGCTCGTCGCGCTCATCCTCGCATTCGGTCTCACCATGGCGGTGGTGCGCTACCGCGCTCTCGGCGGCGAGAC
>DATFEK010000117.1:0-2845 GCA_035251305.1 Gaiellaceae bacterium
GTACATGGGCGAGTACGAGCGTCTCCTCCGACAGAAGCACGTGCCGGTCTCCGTGCGCCGCGTCCACGTGGAGGGGACATCATGAGCGGCGTCGTGGCCACCGACGAGCTGCACTCCGTACCGCCGAGCGTCCACCCACTCGAGCTGATTCGCAGGGTTGCCTCGCAGCTCGAAGATGCCGGAGTCCGCTACTGCCACTGGAAGAGCAACGCCGCGATCGACCGATCGGCGACGGGAGACAACGACCTCGATCTCCTCGTGCATCGCGCGGACGTTCGCTCGTTCACCGGGGTGCTCTCTCGTCTCGGTTTCGTACGTGCGTCCAAGCCGGGTGCGTTCGTGCCTGGCATCGAGAGCTTCTACGGCCACGACGTGGCCACCGGCCGGCTCGTGCACGTCCACGCCCACTACCAGCTCGTCCTGGGCGACGACCGCACGAAGAACTACCGCTTGCCCGTCGAGGACGCCTACCTCGACTCGACGACTCGAAGCGGCCTCTTCCCGCTTCCGTCGGCCGAGTTCGAGTACGTCGTCTTCGTGATCCGCATGACCTTGAAGTACTGCACCTGGGACGAGATCGCCTGGTGTGCGACGCGCGGCCGCCGTGCGGCTCCGAGCCGGACCGAGCGCGACGAGCTCGCGTACCTCACGGCTCGCGTCGACGACGCTCGGGCGGCCTCCGTCGTCGAAGAGCATCTTCCGTTCGTCGGCGCAGAGCTCTTCGCCGAGTGCGTCGCAGTCCTCGGGCCGGATGCGTCGATCCGCCGCCGAATCAGCGCGGGGAGGAGACTCGAGACGAGCCTCCAGCCGCACGCGCGCTACTCGAGGCTGGACGATCGGCTCCGTCGGATCCGGGGCCGGTTCGCGGACGCCGCCGAGCGTCGCACGAGCGGTCCCAAACGGAACCGCCTCGCCGGCGGAGGAGCGATGGTCGGAATCACCGGCGGGGACGGATCCGGCAAGTCCACCGCCCTCGCGGCTCTCGGCGGCTGGCTCGAGCCCGAGTTCGACGTGCGCCTCGTCCATCTCGGAAAGCCGCGCTGGTCGGTGACCACGTTCGGCGTACGCGCGGGTCTCAAGGCGGTCACGGCCGGGGCAGGAGGGCTCGCGCGGTCGGCTCGAGTCACCCCCATCCAGCGCCTCGCGTCTGCCCTCGAGACGTACCGGCCGCTGGTCTGGCTCGCCTGCACTGCCCGCGACAGGCAGAGCGCCTATCGTCGCGCGCGCCGGTTCGCCTCCAGTGGCGGGCTCGTATTGTGCGACCGCTATCCACATCCGCGACTCAGGTCGATGGAGGCCCCGTTGATCGCGAGCAGAACCGTCGACGGTCCCGACAACCGCCTCGTCCGCGCGCTTATCGCTCTCGAGGAGCGCTATCACCGCTCGATCGCACCACCCGAGCTCCTCGTCGTCCTACGGGTCGATCCCGAGGTCGCAGTCCGGCGGAAGACCGAGGAGCGACCGGAGACCGTCCGTGCACGAGGTGCGGAGGTCTGGAACATCGACTGGCGCGGCTCGCGTGCCCACGTCATCGATGCGAGCCAGACCGAGGAAGCGGTCGTGCGAGAGCTGAAGGCTCTCGTGTGGTCCGTGCTCGGCTAGGCGCTGCCCGCTCGATCGTGACCGGGAAGCCTCAGACCGTCGAGATCGCCGGGGTAGCGGGGTCGGGAAAGTCCACGCTGACCCGTGCCCTGCGCTCCGACTACGGCTGCAGTGTCGCCGACTCGCTTCATACGAAGCTGCCCGGTCACTGGCCGTACGTCGCACACGGTCTGCCTCGTATCGTGCCGTTCTTCGCGGCGAGCGTGCGTGACCGGCCTGCGCTGAGCTGGGACGAGCTCAAGTTCGTCCTCTACGCGGCGGAGTGGGACAGGTTCCTTCGTGCCGAGTACCGCGACCGCCCGGGCGTCGTCGTTCTCGATCAGGGGCCGGTCTTCGCCCTGGCGTGCCTGCTCTGGGGACAGAAGCCGGTCACCCGGCGCGCCTCCTTCGAGGCGTGGCTACGGCGCATGGCCGAGCGTTGGTCGCGCGAGCTCGAGGCGGTCGTTCTGCTGGATGCGCCCGACTCGGTCCTGCTCGAGCGGATCGACGCCAGAGAGCAACGCCACGATGCGAAGGGCGTGCCGTCGCACGAGGCGCTCGAGCTCCTCGGGCGACACCGGGAGGCGTACGGCCAGGTGTTCGAGCTGGTCGAAGGCGTCGGCAGCACGCGCGTGCTTCGCTTCGACACGGCTACGATGCCGCCCGCCCGGATCGCCGGCGCGCTCGCGGAGCTTCTCGGAGTGAGCCGGATGCAGGAGTTGACGGAGGCCGCTGGGGCTCTCAACCTGATACGGGGAAGCGCGACGCGCGAGGACGCGTGAACAAAGGGCCGACGGGAGGACCATGGACGACGTACGAGTGGATCTGACATGACCGACGCCGCATCTGCCCGTCGCCTCCGCGTGCTCCACCTGATCATCATGCTCGGAGAGACGAACGGGCAGTACAACGAGCACTGCCTTCCGCTCATGGACGAGCGAGACCTCGCGATCTGCACGTACTTCCGGCCGCAACTCGAGGCGCCGGCCCAGATTGCGGTGTTTGCCGGCGACGACACCCTCCCTGGGTTCTTTCGCGCGCTCGGGGCCGCGCTCGACCGGACGGAGTACGACGTCATCCACGCGCACGCTCCGCACACGGGGGCTCTGCTGGCTGCCGGGCTCGCGGTCCACCCGAGGCGCTGGCGTCTCTTCCGCAAGCTCGTCTACACGGTCCAGGACTCGTACTACGACTACAAGCCGCGCAACAAGGCCCTGATGCTGCCTGCGATCGCCACCTTCCGTCGCGTCGTCTTCTGCGGGCA
>DATFEK010000076.1:0-25889 GCA_035251305.1 Gaiellaceae bacterium
CGTACGGCGAATCGGCACGGATCTCGTGCCGGGCCAGCTGATCCGGATCTCCGCCGTCGGCGAGCTCGACGACGAGGTCGTCGAGGCCTACAACGCTCCGTTTCCGGTTCCGGAGTCGAAAGCCGGCGTCCTGGCCTTTCCTGAGCTCGTGCCGACCGAGCTCGACCATCCTTCGGCCGCGAAGATGCTCGAGGTGCGCGCCGAGCTCGAGCGCTGGGAGCGACCCGCACTCGTCCTCTTCTCCGACTCGGACCCGATCTTCTCGACGGACGCCGCTCGGCGCCTGGCCTCACGCATCCCCGGCGCGGGCCCGGCCGAGATCGTGAAGGGCGCAGGCCATTTCCTGCAGGAGGAAAAGGGCGAGGAGATCGCCGAGCGGATCGCGCGCTTTCTGGTCGAGAAGTAGAGCGAGATACGTCTCGCCGCCGGCGTCAAGACACGACCCAGGTATCACCGGAGTGGAGCAGACCGGCGAGATCGCCCTCACCTGACGTCTCTCGCGCCGTCTGGAGCTGCTCGTTCATCAGATCGTCGTAGACCGGACGCTCGACGCTGCGGAAGACGCCGAGCGGCACGGCGCCGTCGGTCTCGAAGGTGATCCGGGAAAGCGCGAACGCAAGGCTCGCCTGGGGATGCGCCTCGTCGTGCACGAAGAGGGAGTTCTCGCCCGCCTCCGCGACGTCGACGACGCGAAGCGAGCCGTCCGGGTACTGCTGTACTCCGCGCTCGCCGTCGGCCCCGAACCGGATCCGCTCCCCGTGCTCGAGGTAGATGCGGTTCCCCTTCTCCTCGCGCACGAAGTCGAACGCGCCGTCGTTGTAGATGTTGCAGTTCTGGAGGATCTCGACGAACGCCGCGCCGCGATGACGCGCGGCTGCCCCGAGGACCTCGGTCAGCCCCTTCTTGTCGGTGTCGATCGCACGCGCGACGAATGACGCCTCCGCGCCGATCGCCACCGAGAGCGGGTTGAAGGGGTAATCGATCGACCCCATCGGCGTGGACTTCGTCACCTTCCCGGGCTCGGAGGTCGGCGAGTACTGGCCCTTCGTGAGGCCGTAGATCTTGTTGTTGAAGAGGAGGATCTTCAGGTTGACGTTGCGGCGGAGACCGTGGATCAGATGGTTGCCTCCGATCGAGAGCGCGTCGCCGTCACCCGTGACGACCCAGACCGACAGATCGGGCCGCGTCACGGCGAGACCCGTCGCAATCGCCGGCGCGCGCCCGTGGATCGAGTGCATGCCGTACGTCTGCATGTAGTACGGGAATCTGGCCGCACACCCGATCCCGGACACGAACACGATACGTTCGCGTGAGAGCCCGAGCTCGGGCATGAAACCCTGGATCACGTTCAGGATCGCGTAGTCCCCGCAGCCCGGGCACCAGCGTACCTCCTGGTCGGACTTGAAGTCCTTCGCCGTCAGCTGCACCAAGTCGCCGTTTCCCTTGCTCATTGGTCCACCAGCGCCGTGATCGCGTCCTCGAGCTCCGCTGCTCGGAACGGCCGGCCGCGAACCTTGTTGTAGCCCACGGCGTCCACGAGGTACTCCGCACGGAGAAGCAACCTCAACTGGCCGAGGTTCATCTCGGGGACGAGCACCTTGTCGTACGCGCGAACGACGTCTCCCGTGTTGCTCGGGAACGGATTCAGATGGCGGAGGTGTGCGGTCGCCAGCTTGCGTCCGGTCGCGCGCACGCGACGTGCAGCCGCTCCGATCGCACCGTACGTCGATCCCCAGCCGAGGACGAGCGTGTCGGCGTCGTCAGGGTCGTCGACCTCGAGCTCGGGGATGTCGGCGGCAATCCCCGCGACCTTCGCCGCTCGGAGCTGCACCATCAGGTCGTGGTTCTCGGGATCGTAGGAGACGTTCCCGGTCTCGTTCTCCTTCTCGAGCCCGCCGATCCGGTGCTCGAGCCCCGGTGTGCCGGGAATCGCCCATGGTCGGGAAAGCGTCTCGGGATCGCGCTTGTAGGGCAGGAAGCCGTCGGCGTCGTTGGGCTCGGTCATGAAAGCCGTCGAGATGTCCGGAAGCGTGCTCACGTCCGGGATCAGCCACGGCTCCGAGCCGTTCGCGAGGTAGGCGTCCGAGAGCAGGAAGACGGGCGTGCGGTACTTGATCGCCAGTCGCGCAGCCTCGATCGCGGCCTCGAAGCAACCGGCGGGCGTCGACGCGGCGACGACGGGAACCGGCGACTCCGAGTTTCGCCCGAACATGACCAGCAGCAGATCGGCCTGCTCCGGTTTCGTCGGCATGCCCGTCGACGGGCCCGCGCGCTGAATGTCCACGATGACGAGCGGGAGCTCGAGCGTCACCGCCAGCCCTACCGTCTCGGACTTGAGGACGATGCCCGGTCCGGCCGAGGTCGTGACCCCGAGCGCGCCACCGAAGGCAGCTCCGAGCGCAGCCCCCGAGGCGGCTATCTCGTCCTCGGCCTGAAAGGTGCGGACGCCGAAGTGCTTGAGCTGGGCAAGCTGCTCGAGAACGTCGGACGCAGGCGTGATCGGATAGGCGCCGAGGAACAGCGGGAGCTTCGAGAGCCGGCTCGCGGCGACCAGACCGTAGGTCAGGGCCGTGTTCCCGGAGACCTGGCGGTACGTCCCCGGCTCGAGCTTCGCGGGCGCGACCTCGTACGAGACGGCGAAGTCCTCGGACGTCTCGCCGTAGTTCCATCCCGCCCTGAACGCCTTCGTGTTCGCCTCGGCGATCTCGGGACGCCGCGCGAACTTCGTCTCGATGAAGGCCAGCGTCCCCTCCGCCGGCCGGTGGTACAGCCAGGACATGAGCCCGAGCGCGAAGAAGTTCTTCGAGCGCTCGGCCTCACGCGACGTGATCCCCTCGACCTCCTTGAGCGCCTCGACGGTCATCGAGGAGAGCGCGACCTCGTGGACGTGGAAGTCGGACAGCGAGCCGTCCTCGAGGGGACTCGACGTGTACCCGGCCTTCTGCAGGTTGCGCTCGTTGAAGGCGTCGGTGTTGACGATGATCGTCCCGCCCTTCGCGAGGTCGGAGACATTGACTTTGAGCGCCGCCGGGTTCATCGCGACGAGCACGCTCGGCTGGTCTCCCGGCGTGAGGATGTCGTGGTCGGCGAAGTGGACCTGGAAGCCCGAGACACCCGGCAGCGAGCCCGCCGGCGCGCGGATCTCGGCCGGAAAATCGGGGAGCGTCGCCAGGTCGTTCCCGAAGACGGCCGTCTCGCTCGTGAAACGGTCGCCCGTAAGCTGCATGCCGTCCCCCGAGTCGCCGGCGAAGCGGATCACGACCCGTTCGAGCTGCTCGACGGGCTTGCTGCTGCTCACTCCCGAGGTATAGCTGACGCGAGGAGGAACGGGACGGCTGAGACGCTCACACCACTCGTCGAGGCTCGCTGACGTCGGAGGCTGGGCGACGACGCCGGCGCGCCCGGTAGCGTCGAGTCTTGAGCCGGTTGCCGCAGATCACCATCGAGCACCAGGTCCCGGCGCGGTTGCGCGAGAAGTCGTAAAAAGCAAAGCCGCAGTTCCGGCAGGCCTTGAGCCGGCTCCAGGAGCCGTCGAGCATCGCCGTCATCGCCGCAGCGGCTATTCGAGCAAGGGCGCCGTTCACACCGTCCGCTCCGACGACGAGCTCCGCCGAGCCAGACGGCGTGACGCGGAGCTCGATGCGACCACGCCGGGCGGCCCGGTTCAGCTCGTCGGCGGCGGCCTTGCTCGCAGGCCCGCTGTTGTTGGCGGCCAGCAGCGCGTGGAGCGCGCGACGAAGCGTGGTTGCACGCACCAGGTCGGCCCGCGTCACCCGGGCTGTGGGGCCCAGAAGTCCCTGCTCGACGAGCCAGTCGCCGAGTCCCCGCGGTGAATCGAGCAGCTCGCGGCTCAACTCCTCGTCGGTCGTGTTGACGAAGAGCTGGACGAGCCGGAGTTCGTCCGGCGCTGCATTCGGGACGTCGTAGCGCGGCGCCTTCGACACCAGCGTCTTCCTTTCGTCGGTGTTGCAGCGCTATACTCGACTCCATCGTAGTGGGTTTGCAGGTGTTCAAATGAACGCTCGGCTCCGAGCGGCCTGCGTTGCAGCGGTCTCGATCCTGGCCGTAGCAGGCTGTAACGAGCAGGAGTCTCCCGTTGCCCAGGACGAGCTCACGAAGCCGGGTGTTCTCCGAATCTGTAGCGACCCGACGCGGCCGCCGATGGAGTACCGCGGCAGAGACGGAGTACTCCGCGGGTTCGAGATCGACTTGCTCGACGAGATCGCGAATCGCGTCGATCTTCGGCCGGTTTGGGTGGATACGAGCCGCTCGCGGCTCGTCGACGCAGTGGTGGAAGGCAGGTGCGATGTCATCGCTTCGAGCCTTCCGGTGGATTTCGAGGATCAGAAGGCCATCCGCGAGATCGCCTATCTAGGTGTCCCGATCTCCCTGCTCGTCCTTGACGGTGCCGAACCCCCGCTCGCCCGTGGTCTCTGCGGACGTCCGATCGGAGCGTTCGCGGGGACGCGCCAGTCCAGGATCCTTGCGGAGTACTCCGACGTGTGCGAGCGCGCCGGTCGACCGCCCGTCGACGAGGTGGCGGTGAACGACGTGCCCGAGGCACTGAGCCTAGTCGAGTCTGGTCGAATCGACGGACTACTCGACGAGGTCCCTCTCGTCGGCTGGTATTCGAGGCTCCAAACCGACACGTTCGACGACGGGGGAACGCTGCCCGTCGTGAAGGTCGACTACGCCATCGGCTGTCCGGCAGGGAGAGACAGCGTCTTCTGGGGCGTTCGCCTCGCGCTGCAGACGATCAACGACGACGGGACGTTCGTCGAGCTCCTGCACCGTTGGGGTCTCGACGAGAAGGGCGTCGAAGGGCTCGCGCTGTACTCGTGAGGGCAGCCGCGTTCGGCGCCCTCAGCGAACGTCGCGCGTACGCCGGATCCTGACCGTCAACTCAGGCGGTAGACGATGCGGCCGCGGGTCAGGTCGTACGAGGAGAGCTCGATGCGAACTCGATCGCCGGGAAACACCCGGATGCGATAGCGCTTCATCCTGCCCCCCATGTACCCCAACGCTTCGTGCCCGTTGTCGAGCCGCACTCTGAACATGCGGCTCCGTAGCGCCTCGATGACCTCACCCTCGACCTCGAGCTTCTCTTCCTTCACTGCCATGGGTACTCCTTGCTCGGGGTGAGAAGCCGTGGCCGCTCGAAGCGGCCACGGCCAGGACATGCCGCTACGCGGCGGTGAGGACGACGTTCGTCGCCTCGGGGCCCTTCGCGCCCTCGCGCGGCTCGAACTCGACGCGAGCGCCCTCGGACAGGCTCTTGAAGCCGTCACCGGCAATGTTGCTGAAGTGCACGAACAGATCCTTCGAACCCTCGTCGGGGGTGATGAAGCCGTACCCCTTGCTGTCGTTGAACCACTTCACGGTTCCGCTTGCCATAGAAAACACCTCCCTTACCAAAACTCACGAACGGGCTAGGAAGGCGCACGCGCAAACCGGACTCGCTCTTGATTGACGCCGAAACCGTAGCAGTCGTGCAGGTACATCGAGCGGTTGGTGGTCGCTCCGCAGAGACCACTACAGAGATTCTGGTGCCGACTCGTCGGTTGAACGCGTCCTTTGCGACAGTCCGAGGGCGAGCCCCGCCGCTGCCCAGACCGTGAACGCGAGCCAGTGCACGCCGATGACGTCCGTCTGCAGAGCGAGCAGTAGCACCGCGGCGAAGGCAGCCGCCAGCCATGCTTCTCTCCGCCACAACCCGATCAGCAGCGCGAGGTTCCAGAGGACGAACGCAGCGAGCCCGGCCACTCCCGCGTCGACGCCGAGCTCGACGTACGTCGATTCGCCGGCGCGAATCTCGACTCCCGTGCGCTTCGCGACCACGCCGGCGTTTCCGAGGCCGTAGCCCTGCGGATGCCTGAACACCACCCGGACGCCTTCTCGCAGGTTCCGCCAATGACTCTCCGTCGATGCGTCCTCGGCGGGAATCGAGCGTCTGGCGAAGGGCCCTTCGCTCTTCGCGTTCTCGCGGAGCCACTCCAGCTCTTCCGGCGTGTAGCTCGTCGAAGGGCCGATCGATGGGTACGCCACGAGGAAGAGGGCGCTGACCCCGACCGATACGACGGCGAGCACCGCGGGCGCAACGCGACGCTGGCCGAAGGCGAGCACGACCAGACCGACCGCCAGGGCTGCGAACGCGGCTCGGGTGTGGGTGTACAGGAGGGCCGCGTAGACGAGCAGCGCCAGCAGGCCCCAGTACCAGCGGAACGGCCGGGCGACGACGTAGATCAGCGCGACGACGAAGAGATAGGCGCTCGCAAGCGGTGAGAGAAACGTCGAGACCAGCCGCCTGATCGGGTTCTCCTCGTCACCGGTGTTGTAGACCCAGTTCTCGGGAAGTCCGGAGAGGCCCTCGTAGTCGAGCCCGAGCTGCTCGCGGTACCAACCTGGGACACCGGACTCCCGCCACGGCTGGAGCGAGATGAGAGCGAGATCGACGAGACCCACGACTGCGACGACAACCGCGGTGAGAGCGACGAGCCAGCCGATCCGCCCACGCTCGGCCCACGCGACGCCCAGGAGGCGTCCCAGCGCATATGCAGCGACCGGGAACAGGTGGTGGCGCAGCGCAAGGAGCTCTCCACGAGTCGTCGCCTCCCCCTCGAGCCAGCCCTGCGGAAGGAGCCAGTAGACGACGATGACGATCGCGTAGGACGCGGCCAGCACGTCGGCGGCTCTGACCGCCGGGAGTCGCCGCACGCGCCAAGCGACGGCGACGAGCGCGACGAGGAGGAGTGCCTCCTTCCAGGCCGCGACGACATCGAGGAGCGTCCCGCGCACCCCGAGTTCCCAGAGCTGGGCCATGGCGACGTTGTGCAGCGCGAGGCCCACGACGAGCACGACGAGCGCGATTCCGGTGACTCGACGCGCGCTAATCGACGATCGCCACCAACGTCAGGCCCAGGTTGACGATTCGGACACGACCCGGAAAGAGCGCACGGAAGCTCTTCCTCGAGAGCAGGTGAATCTCGGTCGCGAAGCCCTTGCCCGCACGGCGATACGCACTGTGCGCGATCGGATCGGGGAGCCAGTGGATCATGGGCAGCCGCGTGTGGACCTCGATTGGAAAGCGACGGTTCGGCGTCGTGATGAACACCCGGCGCCCGACCCGGACGGCCTCGGACACGAGCTGTCGCTGGCGCTCCGGGCCCCCGACATGCTCGATGACCGCGTTCGAGAACACGATGTCGAACTCGCCGTCCGCGAACGGAAGCTCGCACGCGTCACCCTGGACATAGCGGATCGCCGGGTAGCGAGCCTGGAAGGCGGTTCCGTCGTGGAGCCCGATAGCCGTGATCTGCTCGGGCCACGGATAGTGCTCCTCGAAGAAGTTCAGCGTCCCGCAGCCGTCGCCCTCGCCGAACGCGAGCTCGTCCGCCCCGACGTCGAGCACCGACGTCTCGGCGGTCGGGCGCAGCTCCTCGAGGAAGAGCCGGAGCTTCCGCTTCCGTGAGCGCAGCGAGACCTGATCGACGATCCGCACCGGCGATAAGTATGGGGTCAGACCCGTGGGGTCTGACCCCATTCACGCGATGGGCGACCGCAGCCGGGGTCAGACCCCCACGGGTCTGACCGCAGTCACGCGATGGGCGACCGCAGCCGGGGTCAGACCCCACGGGTCTGACCCGGAGATACGCTGCCCACCGTGGTCGAGGCGGCGATCAGGCCGGGCGGACTCTACTCGCTGAAGCTGACCGTTGGCTCGACGACGTGGAACGCACGGCTGCCCGAGAGTCGCTGGGCTTCGGCCGCACAGCTCCAGGACGGATCGGTACTGATCCGGGCAGCCGACGAGCCTGCGCTCGAGAAGGCGCGGTTCGTCCTCGCGCTCGACGACGATACGACCGAATTCCACCGCCGCTTCGCGCGCGACCCGCTCCTCGGCCCGACCGTCCGTGCACTCCGCGGCCTGCGGCCGAGGCGCAAGGCGACCGTTGCCCACGCGGCGCTGCGGGGGATTGCGGGTCAGCTCGTCCAATCCAGTCGTGCCCTCGAGATCGAACGGGCCGTGATCAGGGCGTGCGGTGAAGACCCACCGACTCGCAACGCTCTCGCGCGGCTCTCCCCGGCCGAGCTCGTTCGATGCGGGCTCGCAGGGAGTCGAGCTGCCACCCTCACTCGCCTCACCCGAACGCTCGATCTGGAGAAGCTGAAAGTCACGCCCGATACCGCACTCGCCCGACTACGCCGCGAGCGGGGCGTCGGCCCCTGGACCGTCGGGGTCATCGCGCTGCAAGGGCTCGGGCGCTACGACGCCGGGCTCGTCGCAGACCTGGCGCTCGTGAAGCTCCTCGCATCGCTGCGCGGACGCTGGCCCGAGCCCGACGAAACGGCGGAGCTGCTCGAGCCGTACGGCGAGTGGCAGGGACTCGCGAGCGTCTTCCTGCTGCAGGGATTCAAGCGCGGCCTGATCCCCGGCGCGAGCATCGATCGGGCACGCGCGGTGCGTGCTTCCGCGAGTCACGTGGCCTGACGGGCCGCCGTACACTCCCGCGCATGGTGGACGAGCGGAAGATCGCGATCCTCGGCGCCGGCCGGATCGGCGAGTCGCTGATCGCAGGACTGCTCTCGTCGGGTTGGCGCGAGCCCGCCGAGATCGCGGCAACCGGGCGTCGCGCCGAGCGTGTCGCGGAGCTCCGCGAGCGGCACGGTGTCGATGCGACGCTCTCGAACCACGACGCAGCGGCGGGCGCTGCGCTCGTCGTGATCTCCGTGAAGCCGCAGGACATCGACGTGCTCCTCGGAGAGATCGGCGGGCTCATCCTGCCCGAGCAGACGGTCCTCAGCGTGGCGGCTGCGATTCCCACCGCGAAGATCGAAGGCCGACTCTCACCAGGAGTACCGGTCGTTCGGGCGATGCCGAACACGCCCTCGACCGTGCACGAAGGGATCGCTGGGCTCTGTGCGGGCGCGCATGCGGGAGACGAGCACCTCGCGCTCGCCGAGGAGGCGCTCTCCCACCTCGGTGGGGTCGTGCGCGTGTCAGAGGCCTCCATGGACGCGATCACGGCGGTCTCCGGCTCCGGTCCCGCCTACTTCGCGCTCCTGGCGGAGGCCATGATCGAGGCGGGGATCCTACTCGGCCTCTCGAGAGAGATCTCGACGCAGCTCGTCGTACAGACGATGCTCGGCACCGCGAAGCAGCTCCGCGACGAGAAGATGCATCCGGTCGAGCTTCGCGAGATGGTGACGTCCCCGGGCGGAACGACGATCGCGGCGATCAGAGAGCTCGAGATGGCGGGTGTGCGAGCCGCGTTCTTGAACGCCATCCAGGCCGCGATGGTGCGCGCCCGCGAGCTCGCCGCCGGGGAGCCGTAGGTGGTCGGTGGGGGGCCCTTCGCACGGGCCCCCCACCCCCTGAGCTCGCTAGGTGTTCGGCCAGGGCGCCCAGACCCCGCACATACCGGCGTGGTCAGCCGAGTCGGGATCCTGGTTGATGCCCGCGTAGATCGGGTTCATCACCGCCGACGGGGGCGGTCCGAAGTGGCCGATCCCGAGCGAGTGCCCGTTCTCGTGGAGGGCGACCGTCTCGACGTCGATCCCCGGAAGAGCGACATCGATGCCCCACGGGTTCCCGGCGCGATCGTCGCCGGGATCGCCGAACGTATTGTTGTAGTAGACCTCGTTCAGCGCAGTGTCGAGGCGGTTGTCGCCGTCCACGTCAGTCGGGTTGCCGTCGCCGTCGATGAAGATGAACGTCACCGAGAAGGCGAGGATGCCACGGCCGCCGCCCGGCCCGCCTACGGCCTCGAAGAAGGCCCGCGGGAGCCAGCCGGCCTCCGTGATGTCGGCGAGAAACGGATTCCCGAACCCGCCGAAGCCGAAGAACGAGTCGAAGATGTCCGGGTCGGCGCCCGAGTCGGCTCGCTTGAGGATGTCGACGTCGGCCAGGCACGTCTCCTCCTGCCACGTGTCGAACGAGCGATCGATCGCCGGCTCGGTCTGCGCGTTCGTCAGGCCGCTCGCCGTCGCCCCGTCGCTTTGATCGACGAGGTAGGTGATGTTCGTCCCGTCCGCGAGCCGCCGCGCGTCGTTCGGCACCCACCGGAACGGCTGCGCAAAGATGCGGTTGGACGGGCGGCCCCGTCCGATCGTGAGGTACTCGATCGCCTCGGCCCTGACGTTGAGGCCGAGCGCGGCGAGCTGCTCGTTGATCTGGGGCAAGACGCCCGGGTTGGCCGCTTTGCTCGGACCACCCGCGCCGGAGCTGGCAAAGGCGCCGGCGACGACGAGGACGGTCGCAAGCGCGATGAAGATGCGTCGCACGAGATCCCTCCCTTGGTCGACTGGACAGCCGAGTATGTGCCACAGATCCGTCGTGCGCAAACCACCCTCTGGGGTACCTCGTTTTAGCCCCTTTCTCGCGGTCCCACCTGTTCGACGGTCTGCGTGGGACCTACACGCCACTTGCAGGCAGGAGCGGCGATGCGAGTGGCACCGCCAGTCCACGAGCCTTCGCTAGCTCTTGCAGCGCCAGGACGGTGTCCGCCACCGGCGTGTCCTCGAGGAACTCCGTGCGAGCCTCGAAGTCTGCGCTGAGCGCACGAATCGCGTGCTCGAACGCATCTGCGTCACGAGCCGCGAGCGCCGCGAGCGCTCCTGGAACCGCCGGCGGGATGACGTCGACGTCGTCGAGTGTCGAGGCGAGCTCCGTCGCAGCCGCGTCGTCCTCGACGACGAGGCAAGCGAGTGCCGCGGCATAGCGGCCGATCGGACTCTCCGACTCCGCAGCACCTGCCTCGAGCGCCCAGCGTGCGTCCTCCTGGGCGCCGATCCGGTCCCCCGCGATGAGTCTCGACTTCATCGCACCGATCGGACGTCCCCAGCTCCCCGGAGGAGCATCCGGCCAGCTCCGGCGGTAGGTCTCGGCCGCCCGCACGAGCCAGCCGCGCGCCTCGTCGCTCCTGCCTAGCATGAGGAGCGAGAGACCGACGGCCCAGGCCGCGTTGCCCATCCGCGTGAGCTGGCGCTGCCGCTCGTCCGGATCGTCGGGTAGCCGCGCCGCGCCGTCCTCGAAGCGCTCCTGCGCCCGCGCTGCCCGTTCCTCCCAGTCGACCATGGCTTCGAAAGTATCGTCTCGCCGTGGCCGAGCTCCGCGAGGTGGTCTACGTCGACGGCGTACGCACGGCGTTCGGCCGAGCCACGCCAGACGGCTACTTCGCGAAAACGCGCGCCGACGACATGGCCGTCAAGGCCGTTCGCGAGGTACTCCGCCGCAACCCGCAGCTCCCGCCGGAGCGGATCGACGACGTCGTCTTCGCCGCGACGGCGCAGGTCGGCGACCAGGGGCTCACACTGGGGCGTGACGTCGCACTCCTGGCCGGGCTCCCGACGACGGTGCCCGGCTTCGCCGTGGATCGCATGTGCGCAGGCGCGCTGACCGCGACGACCGCGGGGGCAGGAGAGATCGCAATGGGCGCTGCAGACGTCGTCCTCGTCGGCGGTGTCGAGCACATGGGCCACCACCCGATGGGCGAGGACGTCGACTTCAACCCACGCTTCGTCGCAGAGCGGATCGTCGACGAGTCGGCGGCTGTGATGGGACAGACGGCCGAGAACCTCCACGATGCGTTTCCTCATCTGACGAAGGAGGCGGCCGACGCCTTCGCGGTCGAGTCACAGCGCCGGGCGGGCAAGGCCTGGGACGACGGCGTGATGGACGAGATCGTCGTCCCCATGTCCGTCTTCACGGACGAGGGCTGGAGGGTCGCGGCGCGCGACGAGTTCCTCCGGCCCGAGACGACGATGGAGGCGCTCTTCGGCCTGCGGACTCCGTTCCGTGCGGGAGGACGCGTCACCGCCGGAAACTCCGCAGGGCTGACGGACGGCGCCACTGCGGCTCTCATTGCTTCTGCAAGCGCCGCACGCGAGCTCGGGCTCGAGCCGAAGATGCGGCTCGTCGCATTCGCCTACGCAGGCGTCGAGCCGGAGCTGATGGGCCTCGGGCCGGTGCCGGCGACCCAGCGCGTGCTCGAGCGCGCAGGCGTACGGATCGACGACATCGACCTCTTCGAGCTGAACGAGCCTTTCGCGGTGCAGGTGCTGACGTGGTGCGACGGTGTCGGCGTCGCCCCCGACGATTCGCGCCTGAACCCCTACGGTGGGGCGATCGCCTGCGGCCACCCGCTCGCAGCGACAGGCGTACGGCTCATGGCCCAGCTCGCGCGTGGCTTTCGCGACCGGCCGGGCTCGCGTTACGGCCTCACCGCACTCTGCATCGGCCTCGGTATGGGCGCCGCCGTCCTCTGGGAGAACCTTGCCGGCGTAGGCTCGACGGAGCCGGCCAAGAGAGCGGAGGCGGCGTCTTCGCCGGCGCCGTAGCGGGAGGACCGGTGGCTAGCCCAGCGACGCAATTCAAGCTCCAGCGGCTGGACACGCACGTCGGCCCCGTCGCTCTCGTGACGATGGACAACGGCGGGGACTGGCGCAGACCGAACACGTTCGGTGAGGAGGCGCTCCGCTCGCTCGAGGCGGTCCTCGGCCGGCTCGCCACCCGCGACTGGCGGGGCATGTTGCTCACGGGCAAACCGTTCGTCTTCGCGGTCGGTGCCGACATCGACGAGTTCGGCGGGATCACGCCCGAGCGAGCCCGTCTCGGAGGTGAAGCCGGGCACGAGCTCTTCGGCCGCATCCGCGATCTGCCGTTCGTCACGCTCGCCGCGATCAACGGTGCGGCTCTCGGTGGGGGCGTCGAGATCGCACTTCACTGCGACTACCGGACGATCGCGTCGTCCGTCCGTCACTTCTCCTGCCCCGAGGTGTTCCTCGGGCTCATCCCCGGTTGGGGCGGAACGCAGCTCGTTCCGCAGCTCGTCGGAGCGGAGCAGGCCGTGAAGTTCATCGTCGAGAACCCGCTTCGGCAGAACCGGATGCTCCTCGCTCCGCAAGCGCTCGAGGCCGGCTTCGCGGACGCCCTGCTCGAGCCGGTCGAGTTCCTCGACGAGTCACTCGCCATGCTCATCCAGAAGGTCGAAGAGGGAGCCGGAAAACGCCGACCGGCGGCCGATCTCTCGGACGCTGCCGAGGTCTGCCGAAAGGCACGAGCGCGGCTCGACGGCCAGCTCCACCGCGCAGCCCCGGCGCCGTATCGCGCGCTCGACCTGATCGAGGGCGCCGCGACCTGGCCCCTCGAGGAGGGCTGCCGCGCCGAGGAGGATGCGCTGGCCGAGCTCCTTCCCGGCCCGCAGGCCCAGGCCTCCGTCTACGCCTTCCACCTCGTGGAGCGGCGGGCCAAGCGCGGTGGAGGCGATCCGGATGTCGAGCCACGCCGCGTTCAGAAGGTCGGCATGGTCGGAGCCGGACTGATGGCGCGACAGCTCGCGCTGCTCGTGCTCCGCCGCCTCGAAGTGCCCGTCGTTCTGCGCGACCTCACGCAGGAGCAGGTGGACGACGCGAGGTCGTGGATCGCGGACGAGCTGGCCGCCCTCCACCGCAAGGGCCGGCTCGGTGAGGGCAAGGCGGCCTTCCTGGCCTCGCTCGTCACCGGCGGCACCGGGTGGGACGTCTTCTCCGGGTGCGATCTCGTGCTCGAGGCCGTCTTCGAGGAGATTGCCGCCAAAAAAGAGGTCTTCGCCGAGCTCGAACGCATCGTTTCACCCGAATGCGTCCTCGCCACGAACACGTCGTCGCTCTCGGTGACGGAGATGGGCGCCGATCTCGAGCATCCCGAGCGGGTCGTCGGCATGCACTTCTTCAACCCGGTCGACGTGCTTCCGCTCGTCGAGCTCGTGCGAACGCCGCAGACGGACGACGCGTCACTCGCGACGGCCTGGAAGGTCACGAGAGGACTCCGCAAGACGGGAGTCCTCGTCCGCGACGCGCCGGCGTTCGTCGTCAACAGAATCCTCGCCCGCCAGGGCGCGGTCGTGACGGATGCTCTCGACCATGGGAACTCGGTCGACGAGACCGACGAAGCGGTCTTGAGGCTCGGCATGCCGATGGCTCCGTCGGTGCTCCTCCAGCTCGTCGGGCCCAAGGTCGCGAATCACGTTCGCCACACGCTCCACGACGCCTGGCCCGACCGCTTCCCGCTCTCGGCGACTCTCGAGAGCCTCGCCACAGGTGGCGATCCGGTCGTCGTGGAGCACGCCCCGCGATCCGTCGACGAGATCCACGAGGCCGTGCTCGAGGCGATGGCCGATGAGATCAGGCACATCCTCGAGGAAGGCGTCGTTGCCGAGGCGGCGGACGTCGACACGTGTCTCCTCCTCGGGGCCGGCTTTCCCTTCTGGCTCGGGGGGATCACGAAGCACCTCGATCAGACGGGCGTGTCGCAGCGCGTCGTCGGTCGTCCGCTCGCGGACCTCGCCGCGACACCTGCGTAGACACTTCCGTCCGGCTCTGAGGTATGCTCTGGCGGTACCGCTCGCCGGCTAACGGGCGAGCGTCAACTCTTCGGAAGGAGCGGCACGGCAGTACGTGCTGCGTGAATGCACGAGGCAACGACCATCCCGGCGCCGACGTCGGACATCCCCGAGAACCTGACCGCCGCCGCTCACCGCGCGGAGAGCTGGGTCGGCGAGCCGTTCCTCCTACCCGACGAGGATGCGGTCGCCGCACTTGCGCCCGGCACCGCGCGCAGGGCGGCGCTCGACGACGCGCTCGCGGAGATCGACCGTGGCCTGGAGCGCCCGTCCCGGCGCTGGAAAGTGAAGTACGGGTTGATGCTCGGTCTCGAGCGGGTTCTGACCGAGAGCCCTCCGCGCACGGCGACGGGCACCGAGCTTCGCCGTCATCAGGTCGACGCGCTCGCGGGAATGCTCGCCGAGCTGATCGCGGCGACGCAGCGCTCGGCCGAAGAGAACGGGAACGGAAACGGCGGTGCCGCGGCGGAGCCCGAGATCGACGAGGAGGCAGACGACGACTTCGACGCCGGCTTCGTCGAGGAGGGAGACCCCGAAGCCGGCTTCCACGGCGCCGATCCTGGCGCAATGCGTCGCTACCGCTTCCGCCATCCGACGGCCTCCGGGAAGACGATCGCCGCCGCCGGCTTCGTCGAAGCGGCCCGCGGTCTCGGCGTCCTGATCCTCACGCACCGCCGACTGCTCGTTTCCCAGTTCAAGCGCGACCTCACGACTGAGGGGTACGCCGACCGTTTCGCGGACGCAGTGGTCAAGGGCACGCACGCTCCACGCGAGAACCCGATCACGATCCAGACGTACGCCTGGTTTGCGCGCCAGGGCAGCGAGCTGGATCGGGACACGTACGACCTCGTCCTCTGTGACGAGGCGCATACGGCACTCGGGGAGAAGACCAGCGGCGCCATCCGCGCATTCCACGAGCCGCTGTACATCGGGATGACCGCGACCGAGCAGCTCATCGCGAAGCAGGTCTCCGATGTCTTCCCGGCTTCGGTCGACGACCTTCCGCTGGCCGACGCGGCGCGACGCGGGCTGATCGCACCGCTGCGCAACCTCAGGGTGCCTCCCGCGGCCGCGATCAACTCGGTGCCGATCGTCGGCGGCGACTTCGAGGAGCGAGCCCTCGCCGCCGCTCTCGACCACGAGGCGCTCAACCAGGCGGCCGCAAGCCTCTACCGCGAGCGCTTCGGAGCGACTCCTGGCATCGTCTACGCGGCCGGCGTGGCGCACGCATACAACCTCGCGCAGGAGTTCCGCGCGGCCGGCCTCAAGGCCGAGGCCGTCTCCGGGAAGACCCCTCCCGCACGACTCGCAGAGACGCTCGCAGCGTACGAACGCGGCGAGATCAACGTACTCATCAATGCACAGCTGCTCGCCGAAGGGTGGAACTCACCGCGAGCAACCGTCTGCATGCACCTCGCCCCGACAGCCTCACGTCGCGTCTACCAGCAGCGGATCGGCCGAATCATGCGCATGCACCCGCGCAAGGAAGCGGGCATCGTCGTCGACTTCGTCGCCAAGGGCTCGACCCACAACGACCGCGTCGTCTCGCTGCACGCTCTGCTCAATGCGGACTTCTATCGCGAGGGCGCCCGCGTAACTCCTGCTCCGCGCCGCCGGCAGCAGCGTCGCGCGCGTCGCAAGCTCTCGCCGGTGCCGTGGCTCGTCCCCGTCACTCCCGACGTCGGTCGCCGACTCGCCGTCATCCAGCGCGAGTGGCAGCGGATCGACCCGAAATACCTCGACGATGACGAGCAGCGGTTCTGGGCGACCATCGCAGGGCGGCAGATCCGATTCGACCAGCGGGCAGAGTTCGCACGCAAATTCGCCGAGGGACGGGCCGGCAAGGGCGCACTCGAACAGTTCCTCGCCACCTGCGCGGCCGAGAACCCGAACCGCCGTCTGCGGATGACCGCGCTGCTCGACCGCGTGGCGACTCCTGTGGACCGGGCCGACTTCGACGACCTCGTGACGCTCGTGACCCAGGCGCCGACCTGGGAGAAGGACCGCTCCGCGGGGGTTCGCGTGCTCCTGCGGGCAATCGGCGAGGGGAAGCCCGTCGCGCCCGATCAGATCCTGGCGCGTTGGACGTGGCGTCTCGCCCGCTCGACTCGCAAGGTTCAGGACCGACGCGTCTCGACCGAGTTCCCCGAGGCGAAGCGACTGCTCGGAGCGGCTGCGAACTCACGGGGTTACCGACACGAGGAGAACGTCAATCGACTCGTCCAGGTGGCGGAGGCGATGCCTCTTCCCGTCGGCGCCGCGCTCCTGGCGTCTGCCGATGGTTATACGCCGCGCGCAAATGCTGCGCTCGACCGCGCCCGCGAGGAGCTCGGCACGATCGGTGAGATCGCCAACGCGCTCGCCGACAACCTCCCCGCACCCAAGCTCACCGCGCGCAAGTCGCGCCGGCGGCGGCGCAAGCGGAGGGGCCCGGCGCAGGCTGAAGCCCAGGCCGTAGAGGCTCCGAGCGAAGACGGCGCGGGCGCAGAGCCGATCCCGCTCGTCGCGGAGCCCGCGGGCGCGCCTCTAGCCGACGAGACCTCGGAGGACGCAGCGTAGGGCGCGGGCGATACTAGCCTTCCCCGCCCTTCGGCTCGCCGTCTCCGTTCGCCTCGCGGTCCCGCAGGAAGCGGGTGATCTCGGCTGCAAGCGCGTCGCCCGAAGGAAGCCCGCCCGACCCCTCGATCCAGTCGAGCGAATCGGAGCGGCGCTCGAGCTCCTCGACGTAGGCCGCGGTGTCGGCATCCGTGGCCACGGCCTGCGATACCTGCTCGACGTACTCGTCCTCCGCCTCGGCGAGCTCCCCGATGTCGATGTCGGCAGAGAGGACCCCTGCGAGTCGCTCGCACAGAGCCCGCGCTGCCCGAGGGCTCGGCGCGAGCTGGACGTAATGTGGGACTGCTGCCCACAGGCTCACCGACGGGATACCCCCTCGCCGGCACGCATCGAGCAGCACGCCGACGATCCCGGTCGGGCCCTCGTACCGCGAGAGCTGTAGGCCGAGCTCGTCCACGAGCTGCGGGTCGGTCGCGGCGCCGGTGACGGGTGATGGTCGCGTATGCGGCACGTCTGCAAGTAGCGCGCCCAGCGTCACGACGAGCTCGACACCCAGGTCGCGCGCGAGATCGGCGATCAGCTCGCTGAAGGTACGCCAGCGGTAGTTCGGCTCTACGCCCACGAGTAGGATCGCATCGCGGTTCGCCTCGGGGATGGGGGCGTGGAAGAAGGTGTTCTCAGGCCACTCGATCTTGCGTGTCTGCCCCTCCTCGAGCGAGACCAAGGGCCGCGTTGCCTGGAAATCGACGAAGAGCTCGGGATCGATCTCGGCGAACTTGCGAGCCCCCCATAGGCGCGCGAGGTAGCCCGCGGCAAGTGTCGCCGCCTGACCGCCGTCGTTCCAGCCCCGGAAGGCGCCCACGAGTACCGGCCGCACGAGCGTCGGTCGCTCGAATATCCGGAGCTCGTCAGCCATCAGACAAGCCTACTGTCGCGCCAACACCGTAGGTGGGCGCCAAAGCACGTACGCAAGCGCGACGCTGAGCGCCCAGATCGTCGCCGCCAGGAAGACATGGACGAGCACGAGGCCCCAGGGCAACGCACTGCGGTACTGGACCTCGCCGAGCACCGCCTGCGCGATGAGCGCGGCGAGCAGGAAGCCCCAGATTCGCACGATGCCCGGATAGGTCCCACGTAGTCCGCGGAGGAACCAGCCGACGACCAGAACCCCGATACCGAATGCTGCCGCCACTCGCACATGGACGTACACCGTCTCCGATATGGCGATGCCGAGACGCTCGACGTCTGCGCTCGAGCCCGGGTGTGGGCCCGAGGCAGTCGCGACTGCGCCCGTGACGACGAGCAGAGCGCACGCAGGGAGGCCGATCCAGCTCACGGCTCTGCGGAGCCAGAGCCCACCCGCGGGCGCAATGACACCTGACACGAGGAGCCACGCCTCGAGCGCGACGACCACGGCGAGCCCGACCACGGCGAGCCCGAGAAGGAAGTGCGTCATCACCGCCAGCGGGTGCAGGTCGAGCGCAATCGTGATTCCGCCCATCGGAATCTGAGCCGCGGCGACGAGAAAAGCGCCGAGCGCAGCCAGCCTGGCGGTGCGTGACAGCCCGTCCACTCTGCGCGATCCCAGCCATGTGACGAGCGTGAGCACGATGCCGACGAGCGCGATCAACCGGTTGCCGAACTCGACGAAGGCATGGAAGCCCTGCTCCGGGTACGGCTTGTCACCGCAGCTCGGCCAGTTTTCGCATCCGAGACCGGAGCCCGTGAGCCGGACGAAAGCTCCTGACGTGACGACGAGGAAGAGCGCGACGCACGACGAGACGGCCAAGCGGAGGAAGCCGCGCGCGGACATCGCGCGTGCACGAACGACTGCGATGCTCACGGCGCCAGAACGACACCCGCGCCGGCTTCGACGCGTCCGACCCGATGCAGCGGGAGGCCGGCGGCGGCCAGCGTCGCCTGGAGGACGTGAGCCCGCTCGCCGGGCACCGACGCGAGCAGGCCCCCGGCGGTCTGAGGGTCGTAAGCGAGTGCCTCGAGGGCGGGATCGGCCTCGCTTTCCACGTGCCCCGAGACGTACTCGCGGTTCCTGCGATCGCCGCCGGTTCGAGCGCCGGCCTGCGCGAGCTCGAGCGCTCCGGCGAGCAGCGGAATGGAGCCCGCATCGAGAATCGCGCGCACGCCGCTCCGCGATGCAAGCTCGTGCGTGTGCCCGACGAGCCCGAAGCCGGTGACGTCTGTCACTGCGTTGGGAGCGAACGGCCGTAGCGCATCGGCCGCCGCCTTGTTCGACTCGACCATCGAATCGATCGCAGCATCGAGCGCCCCGGGCGGTGCCTCCCCGTCGCGCACCGCCTGCAGGACGATGCCGGTTCCCAGCGCCTTCGTCAGGAAGAGCACGTCTCCCGGCTCCGCGCGGGCTTTCGACCAGATCGCATCGGGATGCACCATGCCGACGACGGCGAGCCCGTACTTCGGCTCCTCGTCCCGAATCGTGTGGCCTCCCGCCAGAATCGCCCCGGCGGCGCGAACGCGCTCGTCTGCACCCGCGATGATTTCGCCGAGCACCTCCGTCGGAAGCTCCTCCGGAAACGCAGCGACGGAGAGCGCCAGTAGCGGGGCGCCCCCCATGGCGAAGACGTCGTTCAGGGCGTTCGTCGCCGCGATCGCGCCGAAGACACGGGGGTCGTCCACGAGCGGTGGAAAGAAGTCCACGGTGAAGACGATCGCGCGGTCGGCGTCGAGACGATAGACGGCAGCGTCGTCGGCGGGGTCGAGACCGACGAGGAGATCATCGGCCTCGGCGGGCACGAGCCCGGCGAGGAGGGTCTCGAGGCGGCCCGCCGCGTACTTGGCCGCGCATCCACCCGCACGCGCGAGCGATGTGAGCGGAACCGTTTCCACTCTCGGAACTGTAGGCGCCCGCGGCCGCGCAAAGGTCGCGCTTCCGGGTTGGCGCGACCGAAATCCGCACGTCAGCGCCCGCGCCGCGGGCACGTTTCGGGATGTTGCGCGACCGGAGCCTTCACTCGCAGATTCCGGTCTTGCGCGCTGGGGAGGAGAGCCGCCGAGAGCAGCGAACTCCCGACCGGAGAGATCCGTCCCCATCTCCTCTCCCCCTGACGCAGCGGCCGCCGCCCCCTCGGCGGCCGCTGACTTTGGTGCTCCACTTAGACTCGCCTCAGTGTGAAGTCGGCGCTCGTCACGGGGGGCTCTTCTGGGCTGGGGCTCGCCCTGGCACGGATGCTTCGCGCGGAGGGCTACGACCTGACGCTCGTCGCACGACGCCCTGAGCCGCTCGAGGAGGCGGCAGCCGAGCTCGGTGCGCTCGCCGTCGCCGCCAACCTCGCGGACGCCGACGAATGCACGCGCGCCGTCGCTGCACATGCCGAGCGGCACGGAGGCATGAACGTCCTCGTGAACTCCGCCGGCCTCGGGATCATGAGCTCGTTCGCGGACCAGGACACGAAGCGGATCGGTCTTCAGCTCGACGTCAACCTGCGCGCGACGATGATCGTCACGCGTGAGGCGCTCCCCCTCCTACGGGCAGCGCACGGCCACGTGATCACGCTCGCGTCGATCGCCGGAATGATTCCGACCCCTGGTCTCGCCGTCTACGGCGCGACGAAGGCCGCGCTGATTTCACTCACCAGCTCGATCAATCGCGAAGAGGCCGAGTACGGCGTGCGTGCGACCACGATCTCCCCGGACTTCGTCGCGACGCGAATGACGGACTGGACCGGGCTCCGCGCCGAGGAGCAGATCCAGCCCGACGACATCGCAGCACTCGTTCGAACGGTGTTGTACCTGAGCCCTCGAGCGCGCATTCCGAACATCGTCGTCGAGCTCTTGCGCGACGGCGTCTGACGCGGTTCGGTCGCGCTCAACCGCCGAGCTGAGCCCGCACCGCGGCCTCGAGCTCGTTCACCGAGACCACGCCTTCGTACCGCTCGACGATCTTGCCGTCGGTCCCGACGAGGAACGTCCAGGGCTCGGTCTCGAGGCGCCACTCCCGCATCCAGCGGTTGAAACCCTTCGCCGGGTCGTTCCCCTCGTATACCTCGACGTGGATGAAACGCGTCTCCCCGCCCTCGAACCGGCTCGCGACCTCCTCGACGACGTCGACCACCGGACCGCACGTACGGCTGGAGCAGAACTTCGGCGTCGAGAACGTAACGACGAACGGCGCTTTCGATCGCAGCGAGTCGGCGATCGAATGCTCGAGCAGCGACTCGTCGGGCGGCGTGCGGGTCGTGAGCCTCGAGAAGACTCCGCGCGTGGAGGCGATCGTGGGCGTGTCCGACGCGATCGCGGGGTCGCCGATGTCCGGCGCGGAATCACTCTCGGCCACGACCACGTTTCCGAGCGCCTGCACCGCCGTGGCGCCTCCCTCCGGCTCAGCGAGCAGCCAGTAGGTGCCCGGGCGGGGAAGCCGAAGGCGAGCGACATAGATATGACTGGCGTCGGCCATGTCGCCTCCGGGCACGCCAATTCGCTCGAGCTTCGCGTTCGACTCGAGGAATGGAGGAGCATCGAGCCGGTCTGCGACCCACACACGCGCGCTCGGAAGCGTGACCACACGCTCCTCCGCGTCGATGACGAGGAAGGAGACTCGGACGTTCCCGGGCTCGTGACTCGCAGTCCCCGGGACGATCGCGACGTCGTCGCCCGGCGCTCGCCAGAGCTCCTCGAGCGTCTTGCCCCCTCCGGGGTCAGCCGCCGTGGTCGTCGTCTCCTCGCTCGATCCGCCACAACCGACGAGGAGCAACGATGACAGCACCACGGTCAGAGCCGCAACTGGGCGCATACGCGCCCGAGTGTAGCCTCGCCTCGGTTAGTGGCCCTCGGGCCAGGAGCCCTTGGCCTTGCTCAGCAAGGCAGCCAGCAGCGCAAGGTTGACCAGCAGCAGCAGAAGTCTCGGCTTCACGGCGACCTCCTCTCTAGAAGCGGATTTCCTGGAGCGCCTCGGCGGCGTTCCGGTAGAGACGTGCGGCCTCGTGCTCGTCTCCACGACGAGCTGCGAGATCCCCTAGTGCAACCCACGCCTCCGTCCGGTGGCTGATCGACGCCATTTGTTCCGCAGCGGCGTCAGCCATCCGGAAGCATTCTCCCGCCTCATCCAGCCGTCCGCGCTCCAGCAGAGCTCGTCCCAGTACGAGCTGCGACGGACAGACTTCGTGGAGGTAATCCTCGCGACCCTGCAGAAGCTCGAGTGACTCACGCGCGAGCGCGTCGGCATGGTCGTATTCGCCACGGTTCAAGTGCACCTTGGCGAGCCCTTCGAGCGCCTGTGCGGCATCCGCGGGGGAATCGGCATCGAGCGCCCGCGAGTACGACGCCTTCAAGTGCTCGACGGCATGCTCCTCGTCTCCCAGGAGGAGCGTCAGCCCGCCGAGCATCAATAGCAGCCGTCCGACGTTTCGCTCGTCGTTCAGCTCCTGGTACAGCTCCTTGGCCCGCTGCGCGTAGTTGCGGGAGCGGATGTAGTGCCCCTGCCGCTGAGCGGTCAGCGATGCCTGAAAGTACGTGTTGGCGATGGCGCGGCGATCGCCGAGTCCCTCGGCGAGCTCGAGCGCGCGCTCGACGTCTTCGCGCGCCGCAACGTAATCACGCTGGCGGCGATAGCACCGGGAGCGCCAACCGAGGATGTCCGACCGGAGGAGATCGCACGGAAGATCTGAGCGCTCCGCGAGCTCGAGCGCCTCGTCGAAGAGGGCAATCGCGGTCGAGATGCTGGAAAGGCTCCATCTGCACGCTCCGAGGCGGCACAGCACCTCCGCTCGGTCGACATCGGAGAACTCGGGACGCTCCGCGATCTCACGGGCACGCTGCAGGAGATCGACGGCGCGGCCGACGCCGCCGGACTGCTGAAGCGCCCACGCCTCGCCGACCAGCGACCGAAGCTCCAGAGAGGACGCGTCTGTTCCAAGCACGTTCGGACGCACCTCACGAAACGCAGCGATCGCCTCTTCGTAGCGATGCGCCTCGGAAAGAGCTTCTGCGCGCGTCAATATCGCCTCGACCTTCGCGCGCTCGTCAGCCGAGACACCGGCGCTGATGAACGCCGGGTCGACGCGAAGCCGCTCGGCGAGCCAAGCGATGGTCGCCGGAGTCGGGCGGGTCTTGCCGCGCTCGATCTGGCTGATGTACTCCTTCGAGAAGCGATCGCCGGCGAGCTCGGTCTGCGTGAGACCGGCCGAGACGCGAAGAGCACGAACGCGAGCCCCCAGGCGTGAGCCGGCAGCGGTGCCAGACAGAATGGCGGTCTCGATCATGCTCATTTCAGTGAACCCGGTTCTGGCTCGCCGCGCTCCCCCTGAGGGGGGATGTGTGGCTACCCTTTTCGAGTGAAGTAACGGTAGCGGAAATCACTTGACCAAGCTACTTGACTTTTCTGGACACGGCTCCTATAGTCAGGCCCACACCGCAAGCGATCGGACGCCAGATCGGTTGCGCGGGCACCACCGCCGGATCCGCCGGCGTGCAGGAAGAGCGTGGCTGGGCCGCAGAGCCACGAATTCCGGCTCGCCGCCCCGGGAAGGGGTCGCCTCGAACGGAGAACGCCCCCGGAGCCGCAGCCGGGGGCGTTTTCACGTTCTGGACGGCAAACCTGCGAGCTACCCGACGGGTTCGACCGCAGCGTCACTTCGACGGCGGCCGGCACCCGCGTGCGGACGCACGAGGGCGAATGCGACGATCGCGCCGAGGACCGCGATCGCGGCGGCAACGAGCAGGGCGGCCTCGAACCCCCTCATGAACGCCTCGGGCGTGCGCTCTGCTCCCGCCTCGGCGGCCACGATCGCACCCATTACCGCGATTCCCATCGTGCCGCCTACCTGTCGTGCGCTGTTCAGGACCGCCGACCCCACGCCGGACTTGTCCACAGGCACGCTCCTCGTTGCCGCGGCCGCGCCCGGTGTCATCGTCAGCCCCATCCCGATGCCACCGAGCACGAGCGCCGGGAGCAGATCCCAGAAGCGCGCGTCGACGCTCAGCCGGGAGAACATCACGAGCTGAGCGGCGATGAGGATCATCCCGGTTGTCATGAGCCCGCGGGAGCCGATCCGATCGCTCGTCTTCCCGGCGATCGGAGCAACGAGGATGATGAGGATCGTCAGCGGGAGAAAGGCAGCGCCGGTCTCCACCGCGGAGTAGCCGAGGATGTTCTGCAGATAGAGGGAGACGAAGAAGAAGACTCCGAACATCGCCAGCGCGACGAGCAGCACGACGAGGTTCGAGCCCGTGTACGTCCCGTTTCGGAAGAGCTCGAGTGGCAGCATCGGGTCGCGCTGGCGACGCTCGAGCTGAACGAACACGAGCAACGAGACGGCGGCGAGGACGAACGATCCGACGATCCGCGTCGAGCTCCAACCGTACGTGTTCGCCTCGATGAGCCCGTACGTCAGCGCGAAGAGGCCGATGCCGGATGTCGCGAGCCCGGGGAGGTCGAGACGCGCATGGGTCTCGTCTCGCGACTCGTCGATGAAGGCGTAGCTCGCGGCGATCCCGAGAATCCCGACCGGGACGTTCACGAAGAAGATCCAGCTCCAGTCGAGGTGCTCGGTGATGAGCCCGCCGACGAGGGGTCCGATCGCGAGGGCGAGAGCCGAGACGCCCGCCCAGATCCCGATCGCGGTCCCGCGCTCATGGGGCGGAAACGTCGCGGCGATGATCGACAGCGTCGCAGGATTCATCAATGCAGCGCCGGCACCTTGCAACACACGCGCGGCAATCAGCATCTCCCCCGACTCGGCCAGGCCACAGAGGAGGGATGCGATGGTGAAGACGGCGATTCCGATGACGAAGATCAGCCGGCGACCGTATGCGTCGGCGACCTTCCCGCCGACGAGCATGAGCGCGGCGAAGGTCAGGGCATAGCCGGTGACGATCCACTGCAACTCGGAGAGATCGGCGTCGAGGTCGCGCTGGATCGAGGGCAAAGCCACATTCACGACGGTGTTGTCGAGCATGATCATGAAGAGACCGAACGAGACGGCCGCGAGCGTGAGCCACTTTCGGTCGTGCTCTGCGAAGATCCGAGCCCTCATGCCTCCCGAGACTAGCCAGCGGGGACCGGTCGACTTCGCGTGGGTGCCGACGCCGGAGCAGCTCGCCCGGGCCAACGTCACGCGCCTCGCGACGTCGCTCGACTGCAGGGACTACGACGAGCTACATCGGGTTTCGATCGAGGAGCCCGACCGGTTCTGGCGCGCGGTCGCGAGCGATCTCGGCATCCCGCTCTCGAGGGACTGGGACGAAGTGCTCGACGAGTCGCGCGGGGTCGAGTGGACGACCTGGTACGTCGGAGCGCGCCTGAACGTCGCAGACGCGTGCGTCCACCGCTGGGCGCGCGAGCGCCCGCGCGACGAAGCTGCGGTGTGGGCGCCGGAAGTCGGAGACGGGCGAGCGCTCACCTGGTCCGACCTCTCGCACGAGGTAAGAAGGCTGGCCGAGGCGCTCCGCCGGCTCGGCGTGTCGGAGGGCGACGCGGTCGGAACCTTCCTGCCGATGGCACCGGAGGCGGCCATCGCCTCGCATGCGTGCGCGCACATCGGCGCCGTTCAGGTACCGATCTTCTCGGGGTTCGCGGGGCCCGCGGTCTCGTCGCGGCTCTCGGACGCCTCCGCGAAGGTCGTGGTAACGGCGGATGCGTCGTACCGCCGTGGGCGAGTCGTGCCCATGAAGGAAGTCCTCGATGCCGCTCTCGCCGATGCGCCGACGGTCCAGCACGTCGTCGTCTGGCGGCGGGCGGGAGTCGACTGCCCGATGGCGAGCGGCCGCGACGCGTGGTGGGACGAGCTCGTCGCCGACGAGCCGGGGACCCTTGCCCCGACACAGGTCGAAAGCGAGGCCCCCTATCTCATCGCGTACACCTCCGGGACGACAGGTCATCCGAAGGGTGCACTTCACGTCCAGGGCGGGTTCCTCCTCTCGATCGTGCGCGAGACCGCGTACCAGGCCGATCTTCGGCCGGGAGATCGCGTGCTGTTCTCG